>JBDRZL010000015.1 GCA_039803925.1 candidate division WOR-3 bacterium
GGGAATTGTCCGTTTATATTTATCTGAGTGCTTTTATGTTCTGAATAAAAACAGAGAAGAGGCAAAAAAATTAATAAAGGAGGCTGAGATTTATTTAGAGAAAAGCAGATGGTACAGGAAAGATAAAATTCTTGAATATTTAAAAAAATTAAAAAGACAAAAATTTTTTAATTAATGAAAAATTTTAAAGAGATATTAGATAATTTGAAAAGTAGATTAAAAATACTTAAAGATTAAAATATGAAAAAGAAAAAAAGTTTAAAAAATAATTATAGAGAGGAAAAATTGAGGGAAATTATCAAATTTTTTGAAAAATATGGCGACAAGGCAACAAAGGATGCTTTTGGAGTTTAGAAGGATTGCTGTATATTTATGGAAAAAGAAATTTAGGGAATCGCAAAGGTAAAATAGAATCCCTTATTCCTAAATCAAGAGCACCTATAAGGAGAAGACAAAGACTTTTTATCCTGAAATAGTTGAATTTATAAAAAGGGTAAGGTTGGAAATATCCCAGAAGGGGGGATGATAATCTATAAGGTGCTTCTTTTTTTTAAAGATAAATTTTGGTATTCTAAATTAGCTTGACAAAAACTTTTTTTTAATATAATATAAAAATTATTTCAAAATTAAAATTAAAACAAAAGGAGGTTATAAAATGAAAAAAGCGGTAGCAATGCTCTTAGCGATAATAGGGTTTTATGCCCTTGAAGGTAATCAATTTAGTATTCCGGAAGAACTTTTGAAAAGCTGGACGACTGATTATATAGGATTTGAAAAAAATCTTGGGCAGATTCAGAATTTTGAAGGAGAATTTGCAAAAGAGGTTCTTTTAAGGGCAAAACTTCCTGGACTTGGTATATTCATTACAGAAAAAGGAGCTTCTTATGTAATTTATTCAAAAGAAAAATATGCAAGGATTGATGTTGATCTTTTAAATGCAAATATAAAAGAAGAGAATATAGAGTTTGAGGATCCTTTACCAGGTTATACAAACTATTATCTTTCTTCTTGTCCTGATGGTATTCTTGGTGTTATAACTTATAGAAAAGTGAGGATAAAAGAGATTTATCCTGGTGTGGATTGGGTATGGAGATATGAAGATGGAAAAATGCATCATGAGTTTATGGTTCAGCCTTATGCTGATATAAGTATAATAAAGATGAAATTTAGATGGTCTGATTATGAGATTAAGGAAGGGAATAAGGAGATTATTTTTAGGACACCAATTGGAGTTATAGTGGATGGACCTATTTTTTCTTATGAAGGGGAAAAAAGGGTAAAAAATTTTGTGGATGTTTCTTACAGAATTAATAATGATAAAACAATTTCTTTTGATGTTAAAGACTATCTTATGGAAGAACCCCTGATTATTGATCCACCCCTTTCACTTCTATGGGCAACATACTACGGAGGAGGGGATGCGGATGGAGGCCTTTCAATTACAACAGATGGCTCAGGTAATATATTTTTAACAGGAAACACTGGATCATCAGATTTCCCAACCTATGACCCAGGTGGTGGTGCATATTTTCAGGGAACAATTGCAGGAGGTTATGATTTATTTATTTTAAAGTTTACAAATTCTGGTGTAAGGCAATGGGTAACATACTACGGAGGAGGTAGTAATGAGTTAGGCTCTTCAATTACAACAGATGGCTCAGGTAATATATTTGTAACAGGATACACTTGGTCAGCAAATTTCCCAACCTATGATCCGGGTGGTGGTGCATATTTTCAGGGAACAAATGCAGGAGGTTATGATGTATTTATTTTAAAGTTTACAAATTCTGGTATAAGGCAATGGGCAACATACTACGGAGGAATTTATGATGATTATGGCTATTCAATTACAACAGATGGCTCAGGTAATATATTTGTAACAGGATGGACTCAATCAACAAATTTCCCAACCTATGATCCAGGTGGTGGTGCATATTTTCAGGGAACATATGCAGGAGGTTCTGATGTATTTATTTTAAAGTTTACAAATTCTGGTGTAAGGCAATGGGCAACATACTACGGAGGAACGCATTATGATGAAGGCTATTCAATTACAACAGATGGCTCAGGTAATATATTTGTAACAGGAAGGACTTATTCAACAAATTTCCCAACCTATGATCCAGGTGGTGGTGCATATTTTCAGGGAACATATGCAGGAGGATTGTATGATGTATTTATTTTAAAGTTTACAAATTCTGGTGTAAGGCAATGGGCAACATACTACGGAGGAAGTAATTTTGATTTAGGCTTTTCAATTACAACAGATGGCTCAGGTAATATATTTGTAACAGGATACACTGGATCAACAAACTTCCCAACCTATAATCCAGGTGGTGGTGCATATTTTCAGGGAACAATTGCAGGAGGTTTGGATTTATTCATTTTAAAGTTTACAAATTCTGGTATAAGGCAATGGGCAACATACTACGGAGGAAGTAGTCATGAGTTAGGCTATTCAATTACAACAGATGGCTCAGGTAATATATTTGTAACAGGAAGGACTTTATCACCAGATTTCCCAACCTATGATCCAGGTGGTGGTGCATATTTTCAGGGAACATATGCAGGAGGTTGGGATGTATTTATTTTAAAGTTTACAAATTCTGGTATAAGGCAATGGGCAACATACTACGGAGGAGGGGGTGATGATTATGGCTATTCAATTACAACAGATGGCTCAGGTAATATATTTGTAACAGGAAGGACTTTATCACCAGATTTCCCAACCTATGATCCAGGTGGTGGTGCATATTTTCAGGGAACAAATGCGGGGAATGGTGATGTATTTATTTTAAAGTTTGAAAGTGGTTTACTTGGTGAGGTGGATTTACGACCTAAAAAACCAAAACCTCCTTTTGAATATAATGTTTTCTATGTCTTACAAAATCCAAAGTCCCTTGTTTTAGTTTTTGATATTAAAAACCCCTGTGAAATATCTTTGAATTTTTATAGTGAAAATGGTTCATTAATTGAAAAAAGAGAATATGGACCTATTCCAAAGGGAATGCACCGAATTGAAATAAAAAAGAACGAGATAAATAAAAATATCTACTTTTTAAAAGTAAATTTTGGAGAAAAAACAGAAACAATAAAAATTTTGAATATTGAATAAATTTTAAATCCACAGGAGGGACTTAAACTCTACTGAAAAATTTTATATGGTAGCCGCACCCTTCAGGGTGCGTTAAATTAATTCTCTGGTTGTATTTCGAAGGCTAAAGCCTGCGCCTATTATTTTTTGAAAATCTTCAGCTGGGGAGTCACACCTTTTAAGGTATAAAGTAAAGCATTTTTAGAATATTATTTCTATTATGCCTCATATCTCCCTCACCCTTAATTTTCAAAAAAACAAAGACTTTATAATTTTATGATAGGTTTTATAATTTTATGGTAGCGAAATATTCTTTTTCTTAATAATCTTTTGGGGAATTGAACTTTTAAACCTTTTCCTTTAATTATAACACAAAAAAAATTAATGTCAAATTTTCCAAAAATTTTATTAAGAATCTATTTCAGATTTTTTTTCTTTTATCATAACTTTCTATTTTCATTTCCTTTCTCAATTTGCAAACCTCTCTCCTTGTTATATCAATACCTTTTTCAAACTTTATTATTCTCCTTATTTCCTCATCAGTTAAAGGAGAATCTGGTAATTCTTTATCTATTAACTCTTTTATAATTTTTTTTACTTCATCCCTATCAAAAGTTTCTCCCCTTTTTGTCCTTAATCCCCTCGGAAAGAAAAACTTTAATTCAAAAATTCCTCTCGGTGTCGCCACATATTTACCTGTTATAATTCTATGCAAGGAAGAAACAGAAATGTTAAGCTTTTTTGAGGCATCTGTCTGCGATATCGGTTTTAATTTACCCTCTGAACTTATTAAAAAATCTCTTTGATATTCAATAATAAAATTCAAAACCTTTTCAATCCTTCTTCTTCTTTCATTCAAAAGTTCAAAAAGTTCCATTGCTTTTCTTACATAATCCTTTATAAACTTTTTAACCTCATAAGGTGTATTCTCATCCTCAAGCATCTTTAAATAAGTATGATTCAACCTTATTTCAGGAATAATATCTTTAACCTCCTCATATACAAGCTCATTATCCCTCAATTTTATCACATATTCAGGCATAACATACTCGGGTTCCTCCTCTGAATAAATACGGCCCGGTCTCATATTGAGCTTCCTTATCAATATTAAAGCTTCCTCAACCTCTAAAACACTTTTTTTAAGCTTGGCAGCAATCTCCTCTTTTGGTTTACTCAAAATATCAAAATGATTCTTAACAATTTCATAAGCAAGAGTATCCTCCATTTTTCTTACTTCAAGTTGACATAAAAGAGCTTCCCTTATATCTCTTGAACCAACTCCAAGAGGATCAAGTTTCATTATCTCCTTTCTTATTTCTTCAAGTTTAAATCTATCAACTTTTAATTCTTCTGCAACTTTATCAAGGTCCTCTACTATAAATCCATCACTATTTATATAATCAATAAGTTTTAAAGCTATATCTCTATCTTCTTCATTCCTAAATGCAAACTCTATCTGAAAACTTAATCTCTCATAAAGGGAAGGACCTTTAGAAGGGATTAGTGATAAATAATCTTCTTCTTCCTCTTCCTCTATCCTTCTTCTCTTTTCATAATAATCTGGCTCTGAAAAAATTTGAAAGAACTCTTTTAATTCAAAATCATCTCTTTCTCTCTCCACTCCTTTAACTCTTTTTTCCCTTTTTTCAAGTAAAAAATTATTCTCTATCTCATGATTTAAATATTCTCTTAATTCAAGAAGATTCAAAGAGCATACTTTTGCTATCTGTAATAATCTCGGGATAAGAATGGGTTTTAATCTTAAATCCTGCCTTAATTTAATTTCTTCCTTCATAGTTTAAATTTTTCCCCAAGATAAACCTTTCTAACAGTTTCATTATTCACAAGTTCTTCAGATTTTCCGGAAATTAAAACCTTACCTTCATATATTATGTAAGCTCTATCGGTAATTTCAAGTGTCTCCCTAACATTATGGTCAGTTATTAAAACTCCTATATCCTCATTTTTTAAAGATAAAATAATAGTTTGTATCTCTTCTCTTGTTTTTGGATCTATCCCTGTAAATGGCTCATCAAGTAATAAAAACTTAGGCTGAAGAACAAGAGATCTTGCCACCTCAAGACGCCTCCTCTCACCTCCTGAAAGCATATAGGCTTTGGAATCCTTCAAATGAAAAATTCCCATCTTTTTTAAAACTTCTTCTGTTTTTTCTTTAGCAACACTATTTTTATATCCCCTCATCTGAAGAATTCCATAAACATTATCAAAAACACTTAATTTTCTAAAAACTGAAGGTTCCTGTGGCAAATAGATAATACCCATTCTTGCTCTTTTATACATCGGTAAATCCGTTATATCAATATCACCAATAAAAACTCTACCCTCATTTGGTTTTATAACACCTGAGATCATATAAAAAGTTGTTGTTTTTCCAGCACCATTAGGACCAAGAAGTCCTACAATTTCGCCTTTTTTTAATTCAATAGAAATATTATTTACAACTCTTCTTCTTTTATAAATTTTTACAAGCCCCTCTGTTTTCAAAATCATCTTTTTATCTCCCCTTCAATTTTTTTTCCTCCTGAAACCTTTTCCACCCTTAAAGAATCATCAAGAGAAATGTCAAGAAAATCAGAATAAAGATAAAGGGTATCCTTTTTTTCTGAAACAGTCTTTAGAAAACTTTTATCCTTTGAAAGAATCCTTTTTAATCTTTTATTTTCAAGAAATACCTCAATATTTTTACCCTCTAATTTACTATCTCTTGCAAAAAGCTCTGGTTTTTTTCCTTTAAGTTTAATAATATCACTTTCCCATAACAGTGTGTCACAAAATCCATTAAAATCTTTGGAAATAATATTCACATTTTCTGTGATTAAAAAAGTTTTATTTAAAATTAAAAGTCTTTTACCCTTTATATCAACTGTGTCCTTTTTCTCAAAAATTTTAATACCTATAAGAGAATCAATTTTTCCCTTTTTTTTATTAATTAAATAAACCATTTTAAATCCTTCTATTTCAATATTTCTTATTTTGTCTTTTATTGAAACTTTTTTATCAGCAAAAGCAGAATCTTTTAAGTCACTGTAAAAAACTTTATCTGTTTTTATCATATATGTATCACTTTCTATCTTTACATTTTTTTCAAAAATTGCAAAAGAATTTATAAAATTATAAAAAACCTTATCTGAAAAAATATTCAATTTTCTGGATTCAACTTTAATATTCTTATAAAGATAGGCAGAATCAAGATTCTCACTTTCAAAAAGTAAGGCAGAATCAGCTTTAATTTCAAAATTTTCACCCTTAAGAGTACAATTACCCTTTGCATTTATAATCCTTCCCTTTTCATAAACTTCAACCCATACTTCACTTGCACTGTAATTTATTTCTGAAAAAAGTATATATAAAAAAATTATCATTTTGAAATTCCTTCAACTTTACCAAATATCTTTATTTTTTTGAAGGGCTTTTTACTCTCAAAACCTTTTCCTCTTATATATTTTCCCTTCTGAAATAACTTACATTCAGTATCACTCTTTATAATACCCTCATTAAAATCATACAGTAAATAAGAAGTCCAGAGGGTATCACCCTCATAATTAAAGAGTTTAACATTACCCTTTAATTCCACATTTCCTTTTTCTGAATAATTTCCAGAATCTGCCTTAATGTATACGTTTTTAATCCCTTTATCATAAATAATGATATCAAGTTTTTTAGCTTTTAAAATTTTTTCCTTTGAGACAATATCTTCTGAAAAAAGTTCAAATAATTTATCCTTTTCCTTATATTCAATAATTTTAACTTTTTTAATCTCTTCAAGGTCTTCATCTATTTTAATTTCTTCCTTTTTATTCTCCTCTGAACAGGAAAAAAATAATATAAAAAAAATCATCAAAATCTTTGATGTATCCATACCCATTGCCATGGTTTTCTTCTTATCCATTTTTCAAATTTATTATAAATATTCTGTAAATCATATTTTAAATTATAACTCAAAGTAAAATCTTCAATATAAATAATTTCCTTTCCTTTTTCAATTTCACATCTCATCAAAATAACTTCAGGATTAATTTTATAAGCAATTTCAAGTGGACCCGAAGGTGCTTCAACTTTTTTTCCAAAAAAATCAACCTTTATTCTTTTAGAACCCTGCTTTTGATCCATAAGAATCCCAACAGCATAACCTTTCTTTAGTTTTTTAACAAGACTAAAAGTATTTTCAGGATGAACTATCTCTGTTCCATAATTTTTTCTTATGCTGTTTATAAAATTATCAATAAAGTCAGTATATACTTTTGATGCAAGAACACACACAGGAATCTTTTTTAAAGAAAAGTAAGCTGGGATTATTTCCCAGAAACCCATATGAAGTGTAAGACCAAGCACTCCTCTTTTCTTTTCTATTTTGTTCTTAAGAATATCAAAATTAATAACCTCTGTATTTTTTAAAATAAAATCTTCATTTTTATTCTTCATTTTAATGAATTTTAAAAGACCATAAGTCATGAAACAAAAATTCTTCCATAAAATTTTCTTTTTGAATTTTGCTATCTCAAGATTTTTAATTCCTATTTTTCTAAATCTTGAAAGAAAAAAATAAAAAAATAAAGATAAAAATTTATGAAATTTTAAAGGATAATAAAAAAAAAATTTTTGTTAAGGTTATAATTAAAAGTGAAATTAAAAATCTTTTAAATCTTTTATAAACTTTTCTCAAATTACATTAGCTTTCATAAGATCATGTAAATGAATAACTCCTATTGGTTTATTTGCTTCATCCACAACTATAAGAGCTGTTATCTTATACTCCTCCATCTTTTTTGCTGCTGTATACGCAAGAGCATCAGGACTTATAATTTTGGGGTTTGTTGTCATAACTTCGTATGCCTTATAGCTAAAAATTTTTTCCCAGCTCTTCTCAAGCAATCTTCTTAAATCACCATCAGTTATAACTCCAATTACTTTTCCATCATCATCCACAACACTTGTAATACCCCTCTTTTGTGTCATTTCAATTATCACATCCTTCATAGGTGAATCCTTGTAAACAATAGGAACATCTTTACCTTTCACCATCATATCCCTTACCTTTAGCCAGAATCTTTTTCCAATAACTCCTCCAGGATGAAGAGCAGCAAAATCTTCAGCTTTAAACTTTTTCTGTTCCATAATTACAATTGCAAGAGCATCTCCTACTGCAAGAAAAACTGTGGTACTAACAGTTGGAGCAAGGTCATAGGGACAGGCTTCTTTTTCTATTGGAATATAAAGCAATATATCGGCAGCCTTTGCAAGTTCGGAATCCTTATTTGCAGTCATTGCGATTAAAGGAATGTTCTTTCTTTTAAAGAAAGGAAGAAGTATCTGAAGTTCATCAGTTTGACCACTTTTGGAAATAAAAAAAGCAGTATCATCTTTAGAGACAACTCCTAAATCTCCATGAAGAGACTCTGAAGGATGTAAATAAAGAGCTGGTGTACCGGTGGATGTAAAAGTAGCTGCTATTTTTTTGCCGACAATTCCTGATTTTCCCAAACCAGAAACTATTAATTTACCCTTTGTATTAAGTATGAGTTCAACTGCCTTTACAAACTCTTCACCTATAAGATTAACAATTTTTTCAATTCCTTTTGCTTCAAGTTTTAAAACTTCCCTTGCTCTTGAAATAATATTGTGTTTTTCAACCATTTTTACCTCCGGAAAGGAAAATATTTTAAAATTTTATATGAAGGACCTTCTCTTTTCAAAATACTCTCGTATAATGAGAAACCTTCAATATCCAGCTTAAGCTCAAGGGGTTTTAAATCAGGTAAACTTTCAAACTCTCTCAATCTTGCAAGTGTAATATGGGGATGATATTTTCTTCTTTCTCTTTCAAAATTTAGATGTGCAAGTTTGTTATCTAGCAACTCAAAAACCCTCTCAATTTTCTCTACTTCCTTCACAGAAAGAAAAAAAACTCTTGCTTTTTTTATGTCAGGAAAACCTCCAAATTCATAAGTATAAAGAGAGAAAATATTAAAAGTAGATGCTACTTCTTCACCAACTTTTTCAAGTTTTTCTATTAAATCTTCACTAACATTTCCTAAAAATTTTAATGTTATGTGGTAGTTTTCTTTTTGAACCCATTTATAATTTTTTTTTAAAAGTTTATTTTTATTGAGATATTCAAAAATTTTTTCCTTAATTTCCTCTTTAAGGGGAATTCCGAAAAAAAGCCTCAATTTATTCAAAATTCTTCCTCTTCCTCTTCCTCATCGTATTCAAAAAATTCTTCCTCTTCTTCTTCCTCTTCATCTTCAAGAATTGTATCCTCAAAATCAGAATCCTCTATGTATTCATCCTCTTCAGAAAACTCATGACCACATTCAAGACAGTAAAAGTACCCTTTTTCAATTTCTTCCACCTTCATTGACCCGCATTCAGGACAAATCATATTTTCTCCTCCTTTTATACAAAAAGGGGGTTGAACCCATTTTTTAAAAGATTAATTTTACCTTTTAAAAATGAAAAGTGCAAGTAAAAGCACTACTAAAAATGTAAATAGCAAATTAAGAAAAATTCCTATATAATGAAATTTGGAACCAAACTTGAAAACTATTTCATGCTCACCTTCAGGAACTAAAAGACCTATAAAGCCGTAATTGAGAGGGAAAACTTCCTTTTTCTCTCCATCAATGTAAGCATTCCATCCCTTATGATAATTCATAGAAAAGATAAGTATAGAATTTTTACTTATATTTATTTTAATCCTGTATAAATCAGGCTTTTTTTCAATAATTTCTAAGCTTTTTAAAAAAACAGGGGTACTTTCAAAATCTCTGTAATTCTTTGGTAAAAAATTTTTTTCAATTACTGCGAAAGAATCAGCATAATTTTTTTCAATTATAAGAGAAAGTGCTTCCTCAGGTGAATTAGCAACATAAAATTTATTTCTTAAATAAAATCTTCCAAAATCTTTTTTATTTTCAAAAATATAGTATTTCTTACCTTTAAAAATAAGTTCCATATCCTTTGTATAATCCAACAAAAACTTAACTATACTTTTCTCCCTGCCCCTTAAAATTGTTGTATCCATTGGGAAAATTGGCAATATTATATATTTTATATTAATTAAATTCAAAAGATTTCTGTTTTTAATCAAATTCTGTGGATTAAACATAACCGACTCACCTGCACCTATAAAATCCTGATACCTTTTAAGGGGGTTACCCACATATCCTCCTGCATCCTCAATCCCATAAATTGTTAAAATACCATCATTATCATGTTCATAAAAGTTAGGTAAATAAAAAACTCTGAAAAAGCCTTTATCTTTTTCTAAAAAATTTATAACTTCATCCTTCTGTATATATTCTTTAAGTTCCGTTGATTTTAAAAATTTCGGTCTCAAAAATATAAAAACCTCAAAAAAAGTAATAAGGGGGAAAATAAGAAATAACACTTCTTTTTCCAGATTGATTTTTATAACATAAAAGATAATATAAACAAAAATAAGTTCGAAAATTAGAATGTAAATGTTTCTAACAAACAAGCTCATTGCTTTATCAAAGGCAAATAATTTTTGATTTATTTCTCCTCTTTCTAATGGGTAATTGTTTATAATATCTCTAAATAGGTTTCTAAGAGAAGAGAAAAAAACAAGAAAAAGAATAAATAAAATTAAAAAAATCAAAAAAAAGTATTTTACTCTTTTATCATTGAAATTTTCACTTAAATAAGAAAGTCCTATTGCTGAAAGGGTTACAAGGCAAAAGGTGGTTAAAAAAAATATGTTTGATGGTCCCCTGAATTTACTGATACCTGGAACAATATAATAAAAAATTTTATGGGTGATAAAGTAATTTCCCCAGGAAAAGGTTAAAGTGATAAGGAAGATTACAAAGAAAAAAATTAAATTTTTTTTATCCTTTGAAAAAAAAGCAAATATAAAAAGCATAAAGGGGAAAAGCCCTATATAATAGTGGTTAAGTCTAAAGAAATTTGGACCCCAGTAAGTTTCAAGGAAACCTGTAAAATTTATAAAAATTATATCAAAGGTTTCAAGGGGGAAAAGTGGCCAGCTCGCAGCATACTCATAACCTCTTCCGGCTCCCCTTGCCAGTGCTTTTAGATTTTGTATAACAGGTAAAATATAAGGTGAATAAAGTAAAATTGTGAAAATAATACCGATTAAAGCATAAAAGGTGAGTTTTAATTTATCTATTAATTTTAATTTCCTTGTGAATAAGAGAAAAAAGAAAAATGGGATATAAAGGAAAAAGGAAAAATAAGTAAATTGGAATTGACCACCAAGAAACTGCCATCCTGCAAAATAACCTGCTAAAATAAAAAATAAAAGTCTTTTTCTTTCAACACCAAGTAAAAGAAAATACATAACAAGGGGCAAAAGAGAAGAACTTACAAGCCTATTTAAATGCCCTGCTGATGTGTTTGTTATCAAAATACCTGAAAAAGAGTAAAAGACTCCTGCAATGAAAGCAAATAGCGATTTTATTTTTAATTCCTTTAGAAAAAGATATGTTCCAAAACCTGCTAAAACTGTATAAAAGAAGAAACTGAAATTAAAATGGATATGAGTTGGCAAAAAAAATCTTAGTAATCCTGTAGGTGTGAAAATATCCATCCAGAAGGCTTCTAAAATCGGGTAACCTGCTCTTTCATAGGGAAACCATAGTGGTAAATAGAAGTTTTTAAGGTAATTAGATAACCATTCTCTTGCAACATATCCTCCAAGAAGGTAATCAGACCCTGCTAAAAGTTTTCCTGTTATAAGAGGATCATAAAAATAAATAAGTGATAAGAGGGTATATATAAAAAACACCCTTATTTTTGAATTAAAAAATTTATTTAAATTTTTCATAGGTATCCGAGTCCTTTCAAATGTTCTTTTATAGATTCTTCTTCCTCCTCTTTCAGCTCTTTTACTTTATAAGGTTTATATTCTTTATCAAAAAATTTAATTTTTTCCCTTTCTACTTTTTTTTCAAATAGCTCCTCGCAAATTTTTCCATCCATATCTTTTATAAGGGGTTCGTGAAGAGCATAAAGAAAATTTGGAATTGCATCTAAAAGGGAAAGTTTTGGACCTTTAAAACCCTTTTTAAAAATCTCTCCTTTAAAAATATAAATTCCTTCAAGGTCTCCCATATGATGTCCTCTTATATCTGGTCTTTCCACTATTCTATCAAAGACCTTAGAAGTTAAATTTACATTAATTTTGTATGAAGGAGAAGTGGTATAAACAACTTCAGGCATAAAATCAAAATATGGTCCAAAAAAAATTTCATATTTTGTAAACGCTTTTAAAATGGGTTTTTTATTTACTTCTTCATCAGTAAGTTTCAGAAGTTCTTCTTTAAGTTCAAAGGCGAGCTTTCTTTTTTCCTCTTCATTTTTAAAAAATTTAGGGTTAAAATAAAGTCCAGCATACCAGTTGGCATAAACCTTTGTTTCTTCCCATTCAATTCTCTTTTTCATTTCCTCCCTTGCTATTTTGAATTTTAGTCTTTCAGGAACAAAATTTCTTACAAAACTCATATACTTTAGAGTAAAAACACCAGCCTCATATAAAAATCTTGAAAATTTTCCTCTTATTGTTTTTTTTCTTTTTAAAAGACCTTTTAATTCAAGCCATCTATTTATATAGAAATATCTTTCAGGTGCTTTATGAAATCCATGGTCAGACATTATAAGAATCACTTCAGGTTTTAGTATCTTATACATTTCTTCTATTGCTCTGTCTATTTTTTTAAAATATTCATAAACCTTATTTTCATCATCAAAGAAAAAGTGCATAAAATCATCAAATTCTTTAAAATCTATTATGAAAAAATCGGGATTTTTTTCTTTTAAAAGTTTTAAAGCATAATAAATTCTTCTATCAAGCAAATCATAAAACATTTTTTCAATTTTGGCTCTATCAAGATATTTATCCTTAAATCCAAAACCTGTAGAAAGTTCTGATTTTATTTTATAATCCTTAAGTTCATCTTTTAATTCAGGTGGATAAGTATAATCAATGGCGCCTTTTGGTGTTAAAAAATCAGAAATTAGAAAACCATTAACTTTTTTAGGAGGATAAGTAACAGGAACATTCATAACTCCTACTTTATAGTTAAGCTCGCTTAAATATTCCCAAATAGTCCAGGTTTTAATTTCATTTGCACTTAAAAAATGAGACCTTGAGAAGGCTTCAGGATCAAATCCTTCTGATTTTATTAGAAAAGGACCGATTTTAGCAGGATTTTTACCTGTGTAAAAACAGGGCCATGCTATCATTGTATAGGGCGGTATAGTTGTTTCAAGTATTCCAAAAACTCCTTCTTCAATCAGTTTTCCTGTGAAGAGGAGTTTTTTTTCAGTAAACCATTTTGAAAATAAGTGGTATGGGGCACCATCAAGACCGATTATAAGGGATTTTTTTCTCAAATTTTTTTAAGTGGGCGGGCGAGGATTTGAACCTCGGGCCTCCGGCTTGTAAAGCCGACGCTCTCACCATCTGAGCTACCCGCCCGCAAGGTAGATATTATAATTAAAAGGAATATGATAAGTAAATAAATTATTACTTTATACTGTTATTGTTTCCTTTTTTAAAGATAAGAGCAATTTTTTATATTTTTCAGGTGTTTTAAATTGAGTAAGTGCTTCTTTTGTTTTTTCAATTTCTTCTTTAGTTACAGTTTTTACAATTTCTGCCATCTCCTTCATTTTATTTGCAAACTGAATTCCCTCTGCAGCTGAGAACCAATCCAGCTGAACCCTTTCTTTTCTTATTCCAATTCTCTCAAGTCGCTTCATCAAATTTTCATATCTTCTTTTTGTATTTAAATTTGCATAGTTATAATGACAATCTCCTATATGACAACCAGACCATAAAACTGCTCCAGCACCTTTTTTAAGAGCATGAATAATAAAATCTGGTTTTACCCTCGCTGAACACATTGTTCTTATTATTCTTGAATTCGGTGGATACTGGAATCTTGAAACACCAGCAAGGTCTGCACCAGCATAAGAACACCAGTTACAGGCAAAAACAAGAACTTTATTCTCAGGTTCTTCTTCAAGTAAGGCATCAATCTGAGCATAAATTGCTTCATCAGGGAAATGCCTCATATCAATTGCTTCAGAAGGACACTCAGCACCACATGCACCACAACCAGCACAGGAGGCCTCAATTAATTTTGGAACATTCCTTTCTTCCTTACTCCATATCCAGGCACTGTAAGGACAAACATTAGCACACATTCCACACTTTTTACAAACATCAGGATCTATAACAGGTGTTAAAGCCTCAACAGTCACTTCTCCTTTTGCCATCAAAATTCCTGCCCTTGCCGCTGCAGCAGAAGCCTGAGTTACACTATCCTTTATATCCTTTGGACCCTCAGCACAACCTGCAAGAAAAACACCTCCTATTGCAGTATCAACTGGTTTTAATTTAGGATGAGACTCAAGATAAAAACCATCCTCTGATAAACTTAAAGCAAGCTTTTTCTGAATTTCTTCCCTGTCCCTTCTTGGAATTAAACCAACTGAAAGTATCACCATATCAGCTTCAAGCTCAACAATTTTCGATAACAGAGTATCTTCTGCATAAATTTTTAACCGTTTATCTTCTAATTCTTCAACTCTTGAAGGTAAACCCCTTACATATACAACACCTTCCTCCTTACTCCTTCTGAAAAGATCTTCAAATCCCTTACCAAAAGCCCTTATATCCTGATAAAAAACATATATCTGGGTTTCTGGCCAGTGTTCCTTAATTAAAAGAGCATCCTTCACTGTATTCATACAACAAACATTTGAACAGTATTTATTATTCCTTAAATCCCTTGAACCAACACACTGAATAAAGGCAACAACCTTTGGAATTTTACCATCAGAAGGTCTTATAAGTGTTCCTTTTGTGGGACCTGCTGAATTTATAAGCCTTTCAAATTCAAGAGAGGTTATAACATTTTCATAAATTCCGTAACCATAATCATGATTTTCCCTCGGGTCATAAACATCCATACCTGTCGCTATTATTATTGTCCCAACATCAATTTCAACAACTTCATCCCTATCATTGAAATTTATTGCCTTCTTTTCACAAGCTGTTATACACTCCTCACATACTATTGTTCCTTTTTTAATGTTTAAACATAAATTTGGGTCTATTATATACTGGGTAGGAACTGCCTGAGGAAAGGGAATGTATATAGCCTTCCTTGTAGCCATTCCAACATCAAATTCATTGGGAAATTCATTAGGACAGACTTTTGAGCACTCACCACAGGCAGTGCATTCTTTTGTTACATACCTTGCCTTTTTCAAAATTTTAACATGGAAATTTCCAATATAACCTGTTATTTCTTTAACAATAGAATTAGTGTATATTTTTATGTTAGG
Organism: candidate division WOR-3 bacterium; assembly: GCA_039803925.1. NCBI lineage: Bacteria > Pseudomonadati > Caldifarciminota > Caldifarciminota bacterium. Next base: position 15,455 of record JBDRZL010000015.1, read on the forward strand.
ATGTCTACCTGCCTCTGCCATTTTAGGAGCAAGAATACATATTGAACAATCCATTGTGGGAAATGTTTTATCAATTTGAGCCATTCTACCACCTATTGAAGGCTCCTTTTCCACCATAAATACCTCATATCCTGTATCTGCAAGATCAAGAGCAGCTTGAATTCCAGCCACTCCTCCACCAATAACAAGTGCTTTTTTAATAATAGGAACTTTTGCTTCCTTCTGGGGTTTTAAAAATCTTGCTCTTGAAACTGCTGCCCTTACAAGATCTTTTGCTTTTTCTGTTGCTTCCTTCCTTTCGTAAAGATGAACCCACGAACAGTGTTCCCTTATATTGGCCATTTCTAAAAGATATTTATTCAATCCAGCCTCTTCAATTGTCTTTCTAAAGGTTGGCTCATGTAATCTTGGAGAACAGGATGCAACAACTACTCTATTTAATTTGTATTCTTTAATATCATTTTTTATCATCTCCTGTCCCGGATCAGAACAGGTGTACTTATAATCTCTTGCTATAACCACATTTGGTAAAGTTGATGCAAATTTTGCAACCTCAGCACAATCAACACTACCTGCAATGTTTAAACCACAATGACATACATAAACTCCTATTCTTATTTCTTCGTTATTATTCATAATTTTCCCCTCCTTTTATATAGAAAAAGGTTTTATTCTGTGAAATTCAAATCCTATGTTTTCCTTATCAAGTCCAAGAGAATAAGCAAGAAGTTCAAAATAAAAGTAGATAGGTACTTCCCTTTTATCATTTGCTAAAACATTCTCAAACTGTGAAAAACAAGAAGGACATATAACAACAATACCATCAACATTTTTAAATTCATCTATTCTTTTTCTTGCAAGGGAAAAGGAAAGATCCTTATCTGTTATAAAATTGGGTAAACCACAACAGCTTTCTGTCCCTCCAACCGCTTCAGCTCCAAGAAGCTCAACCATTTCTTTTAAAACATTAACTTCCTTTAACTCCTTAAATTCAGTTAAAGTGAGAAAGGACGGTCTTTTGAAATGACAACCCTCATGTATTCCAAATCTTTTTCCCTTTAAGGGATTTATTATTTTATTTTTTATTTCTTCTTTTTTATTTTTCCAAAGTGTATATAGAAGGTGCTCTACAGGAATTGATTTACCATTAAAGAAAGTCTTTTTAACTGTAAAAAGTGTTTCAAAACATCCATTACATATCGTTACAAGTTTAGAACCAAGATTTTTTGCAATTTCTAAATTTCTTACTCCTTTTTCTTTCCACTCCTTGTAGGACAACGATCTTACCCAAACTGGATCAGGACAGCAAGAAAATTCATCACTCATTTTAAATTCAATATTGAGTTTCTGTAAGATAAACCTTGTTGAATAATCAAAGCCTGGAAATTTTCTTGAAGCAAGACAACCTGGAAAATATACAAGGGTTTCCTTCATTTTTACCCCCTTGTTTTAACTTCAACCATATAAGTTTCTATCCATTTTTTTGCTCTTGGGGAAAGAGGAACAGAAAATCCTTCTTTCCTTACACTTTCAAGCTCCTGTAAGGGTAATTTAGGAGCATAGCCCTTTTCAGTTGCTTTTGTTCTCAGGTAAACTATAAGTTCTACAAAATTAATCTTCTGTGGACAGTTTTCAGCACACTCATAACAGGTTGTGCACCTCCATATATCATCTAATTTCAAAACATCCTCAGCACCTATATTTACCATTTCAATAATTCTTCTTGGATTAAACTTTTCAGGTTCAATATTAAAAAGAGGACAGAAAGAAGAACACTTTCCACATTGATAACACATTAAAATCTTATGCTCACCAAGTTCCCTATTAACTTCTTCCTTAAAAAATGGATTTAGTTTCATTTTTTTACCCCTGCTTTTAAAACTTCTTCTGCAAGGTTTATACCAAGTTCAAAAGCTTTAATATTTACTTCTGCATAATCTTTTTTAACAGAAGCTTTTATTGATTTTTTTAATGCTTCTTCAGAACATACCCCTGTAATCCTATGAAGAGCACCAAGCATAATAGAGTTTGCTACAAGTTTATTACCAAGTTCTTCTGCCTTTCTTGTTGCAGGAATAGGGTATAATTCCAAATCCTTTCGATCTAAATTTAAGGTAACAAGGTCTGAATCGTAAATTAAAATTCCATTTTTTTTAATTTTATTTGCATAGACATTCAAAGCTTCCTGTGACATACAAACAAGAACATCAGGCTCGGTAACTTTCGGATAGGAAACCATTTCAGAAGGATTATCTGAAATAACAACTCCTGATGAACAGGCACCACCTCTTGCTTCAGGTCCGTAACTCTGTGTCATTGAACTATTCCTTCCTTCAAATACAGTTATAGCCTGACCAAGAATATAACCGGATAAAACTATCCCCTGACCCCCAAAACCGGCAAATTGTATTTCCTTTATATTCTTTTCCATTTTAAACCTCCTTAATTTTTTCTAAATTTTCTTTTAAAATTTCAATATAAGAAGGCTTTTCTATTTCTACAAATTCTCCCACAATTATATTTCCACCCCTGAAGGAAAGCTCAGCTTCTTTCGGATCAACTCTATTTTTTATAACACTCTTTTCCTTATAGTATTTCATTTCATCAATCGCTTCTCCAATTTTGTTAGGTCTTCCAAAACCAGTTGGACAGGGTGAAATAACTTCAATGAAAGAAAAACCCTTTCTTCTTAAAGCTTTTTTAATACTCTGTCTTAAATAATAGGGATGAAGAACTGTCCATCTGGCAACAAAAGTCGCTCCTGCTGATGCTGCAAGATAAGGTAAATTAAAGGGATACTCAAAATTTCCATAAGGGGTTGTAGTCGTTATTGCTTCATGAGGGGTTGTAGGACCAAATTGTCCCCCTGTCATTCCGTAATTAAAATTATTTACACATATACAAATAAGATCAAAGTTTCTTCTTGCAGCATGAATAAAATGATTTCCACCAATAGAGATTAAATCCCCATCACCTGAAAAAACAATAACCTTCATATTAGGTTTTGCTATCTTAAGCCCAATTGCAAAGGGAATCGCCCTTCCGTGGGTGGTATGATATGAATCTACTTTAACATAACCTGCAACTCTTCCTGAACATCCAATTCCACTTACTATAGCAATTTCCTTAGGATCAAGATTTAATTCTTCAAAAGCATAAAGCATTGAACTCATTGCTATACCAATACCACAACCTGAACACCATATATGAGGCCACCTATCCTCTCTTATCCACTTTGAAAGATGATGTTTAACTTCCTTTTCTTTTTTTATTTCCACTTTCATCTTTTTCCTCCTTTTATTTTTCCTTTACTTTTTCAATAATTTCATAAGGCGTAATTAAATCTCCACCAAGTTTATTAACCCCAACAACAGGTAAATTGGATTTTATTGCCTTCAATACCTCACCTTTTATTTGTCCTGAATTTATTTCTGGTACTATAATTTTTGACACTTTTCTTGAAAGCTCTTCTATTCTCTCATAGGGGAAAGGCCATATGGTAATTAAGCGGAAAAGACCTGCTTTAATCCCCTCTTTTCTTAATATTTGAACAGCCTTTAATGAACTTCTTGCAGTAATACCGTAGGATACTAAAAGAATTTCAGCATCATCTGTTTCTATTTCTTCATATTTTATAATTTTTTCTTTATTCTTCTGAATCTTATCAATCAGTCTCCTTACAAGTCTTTCATGTGCTTCACCTGTAATATCAGGATATCCCCTTTCATCATGAGTCAAACCTGTCATATGAACAAAATAACCCTCTCCCGCAAGTGCCATTTTAGGAACAAGATTTCCATCACCTTTATAAGGCAAGTATTCCTCTGGTGAAACATCGGGTTTTTCTCTTTCAACAATTTTTATTTCCTTTTCATCAGGAATAACAACTTTTTCCCTCAGATGACCTACTGCTTCATCTGCGAGAATTATAACAGGAATTCTATATTTTTCAGCTGTATTAAAGGCTTCAACTGTTAAGTCAAACATTTCTTGGCACGAATTGGGAGCATAAGCAACAATTTCGTAATCACCATGGGAACCCCATTTTGCCTGCATTACATCTCCCTGACCTACAAGGGTCGGAAGCCCTGTTGAAGGAGCACCTCTTTGAACATTGACAATCACACAAGGAACTTCAAGCATAACAGCAAGTCCTATATTTTCCATCATAAGGGACATTCCTGGACCTGATGTTGCAGTCATGGATTTTAATCCACCGCATGAGGCTCCGATAATAGCAGCCATGGAGGCAAGTTCATCTTCCATCTGAATATAAACTCCTCCGAATTTGGGAAGTCTTCTTGCTATCCATTCTGCAATTTCGGTTGAAGGGGTAATAGGGTAACCTGCAAAAAATCTGCATCCAGCAGCTATTGCTCCCTCAGCACAGGCATGGTCACCAAGCATATAATGAGTGCCTGTTAAAATCTTAGTTTTCATTTTTCTACCTCCACTTTTTCAACAACAATTGCAAACTCAGGACAAACTCTTTCACAGAAAGAACAACCTGTGCAGTTTTCAGGATTAAATACCGGAGGATGATAGCCCTTTGAATTTAATTTATCTGATTTTGTAAGGGAATTTGTAGGACAAAATTCTATACAAAAAGAACAACCCTTACATAAGTCTTCAAGTATTATAACATTGCCCTTTCTTTTTTTTATTTCCTTATAATCAAGGGGGGTTCTCCAAAAGGGCTCTGAATTTTTTTTATATTTATCCATTTTCTTCCCTCCTAAAAGATTAATTATAAAAAACAAAAATTGTTATTTTTAATAAAATAGTTAAAATTCATGACGGAAAATAATAATTACAAAAAAGAAAATAAATAAAATCTATATTATTTCTAAATTTAAATATTTAAACAAATTATCTTAATTAATTTTTTAATCTGAACTTTACCTGTAAACCACAAATTTTTTCTTTAGGCTATATTTATTACCCTCAATGGCTAAAAAGTATACACCTTTTTTTATATCCTCAGGGATTTTTATTTTTAAACTTGAAACTCCATATTTAAGATCTACCTTCAAAAGTGATTTTTTTCTTCCTGCTTCATCAATAATATTAAAATCAACCTCTGAATCAAAAGGATTTGATAAAATTAAATTTATCTCCCTATCTAAAAGTGAAAACTTCAAAATTTCAAACTCCTTTTTTCCTTTGTATTTTATTTTTACTGGTCCATAAATTATTTCTTCCCCTGATGAAAGTTTCGCCATAAAGGTATATGTATAAATTCTTTCACTTTCAACATCCCTATCAAGATATTCAAAATAATTTTCATTATTTAAAAATCCACTAAAAATAACCTTTTCTTCCCCATTTACTTTTCTAACCAACTTACCACTTACTCCTCTTTCCTCCCCAAAATTAACTATTATCTTTACACCCTCAACTGTCTCAACAAGTTGCATAAGAGATAAATAAGAACCCGTCTGTGAGTAAAACCTTACATCACCTGTAATTGCAATTGAAAATCTCTGTCCGTTTGTTCCAGGCTGAGGTATATTTGTTCCATAAACAACTATCTTATAAACCCCATTCACAACAAGCATTGAAGGAGAAAGATGGATTACTTCAACATTATTTACATTATCTGGTGTGCCTCCAGATTGTGAAACTCTGTTTGTTCTATCAATATTATTTCCCCAATATACTAAGTTATTTGGATCCACCATTTTTAAGTCAATATTATTAACTATACTCCCGGTTGAATTTGCTGCTGATGGATAATCTGTATAGGTAAGAACAATTCTCAATGGGTCAAGATTATTTATAACTTTAATCCAGAAACTATCCTTTGCCCCTGTTGTTAATGAGCCCTCTCTTACAAGAAGAGTATCAGAACTGTTTTTAATTCCAAAAGAATTCCTTAAATTCACCCTTCCCCAACCCACATCGTTACTTGGCCACCCATAATCAGGACCTGGATTTGGCTCACCTGTTCCTAAAACAAATTGTGTCCCGGCAAGTAGAACTGCTTTAATTAAAGAAGCAGGTGGAGATATATATCCAAAATATGTTATTAACCACTGTCTTGTGAGTAAAGCAGATCCAGCAACAACAGGTGTTGCCATACTTGTTCCTTCAAAAGGATTACCCTGAATTCCGCACTGAGTTCCATTATCTGCTGAATTTGTATAACCATTAAATCTATCATCCCCACCACATGCCATAATATCCGGTTTCCACCTTCCGCTTTGTGTAGGACCTTCGGAAGAATAATAGGCTTTTACTTCCTGATTCGGCGCACGAGCAAGAGAACCAACGGTTATAATATTTTTCGCAGTTGCATTATTACTGATATTTTGAGCATTTGATTGTCCTGCACTTGATGCATTTCCTGCAGCAAATAAAATAAGAAAATCAGGATAATCCCACATAAAAAGGTCTTCATCACGAGCATAACTATCATAACTATTTGTTCCTCCACCCCAGGAATTTGTATGAACCCTTGCCCCATTATTATAAGCATCCTGAAATGCAGGATAGATCGGATCAGGAACAGCATCAAGGGAACCCATAAGACAATTCTGGGTACTCGTTGTCTGAACATCCTGGACATAAATCCTTGCTCTTGGAGCCATACCTTTATATGCCTGGTTTGGACTTATATTATCATCACCGCCTGCAGCAGTTCCTGCAACATGTGTGCCATGCCCTGTGGTACATCCATCAGTATTATCTCCATATGCTCTGTACCCAACAATTTTATTTCCTCCAGGAACTGTCCCATTGAAAAAACAATGATTTACATCAACACCGCTATCCATAATACAAAGAATCTGATTCTCACCACGAATTCCTTTTCTCCATATTAAAGTATCTACCTGCACATTTGTCTGATGAACCCATCTATTTGCATCATTTAAAATAAATTTTTCTGTATACGGAACTATCCATTTTACCTCTGGAATCTGTGCTATTTCCTCAATATAAATAGGGTCTACATGTATAATTAACCTCAATATTCTTGTTATATTTCTTAAATCAGCTATTTCAATTATTTCAGCACCGAAATTTTCTTTAATAAAATTTGCAACATAATCAACATCCGCATCAAGAAAAAGCTCTACTTCAAGATATCTCCATGGATCATTTCTGAGCTCAGGTGTTTTGTATTGAACAGTATATACTGAGGGATGGATTTTAAAAGCAGGTTGATAGAGAAAAAGGGCTCTTATATTATTGGGCTTATCAGAAGACAAAAAATTATAGATATTTTCTCCTTTAAACTTAACTAAATAGGTATAATCACTGTAATATTCTTCAATTTTTATACCAAGATTCTCAAGATAATTCCTCTGAGAAAGAGTAATAGGTCCATTAAACTGAATAAAACCATAAAACCCTGCTTCACTTATTGTTCTATAATAAGGCTTTTCATAAACCCAGCCTGGTAAACCCTTTAGGGGATCAAACTCCCCCTGCGCCAGTTTTATTGTAAATGAAAATATCAAAAAAAACATATTTAACACAAAAATTTTAGGAATTGGACCTTATTATAATAAATTACTTTAAATTTTGGAAAAAATCAAGTTTTTCTTTAATGTCTTTAATTTTTCTGAGTGCTTTTATATCTTTTTCTTTCCTGTATAAAAACTCAAGAAGAATTATTGACCTTAAAGGGGATATTTTATAATAAATGGATTTTTCAAGGAGTTTTCTGGAATATAATGGATTTTCATCAATCATTAATTCTCCAAGGGTAAGAAGATAAAATGGGTTACCGAGGTAACTTGATTTTTTTGCAAATTCTTCTGCTTTTGCTTTTTCATCCATTAAAATATAAAGATCAGCCCATTTTCCATAGTAATCAGCAGGAGAAAACTCAAAAGGTAATTTTTGTGTTATATAAATTACTCTTTCTAAATTACCTTTACCCATATATAAAGACCATAAATCATAAAGATAAGCAGGATCACTCGTTAAACTGTATTTGATTTCATTTTCTTTTATTAAATCTGAAAACAATTCACTCTCAAACAAATTTTTATTTTTTAAAAAAAAACCTGTTAAAAGTAAAAGAGATAAAGCTATCTTAAATTTTTTGAATTCTTTTTTAATGTTAGATAGACTTATTAAAAGAGAAATAAATAATGGATAATAAAAGGGATAGGCAAGATGAACTCTTGTTTTTAAAATAAAACCTGCTGAGGAATAAAAAGCAAAAAAAGTTAAAAGAAAATCTCTTATGAAAATCGGGAAAAATTCCTTTTCAAAAAGATAATAGGAAATTAGAAAAATAAAAGGAACATTTGTAAAAGTTATCGGAATTAAAATTGATAAAAGGTATGAAAATAAATTTTCTCTTTTTATTGATATAATAAAAAAAATAAGCAAAATAAATAAATAATCAAAAAAATAAAGATTTTTAAAATCAATTTTTTGCCAAGCTGTTAAAAATCCGAAAATTGCAAAAATAGAATAATAGGAAAAATGAAGTTTCAGTTCAAAAAATTTTAATTTATAAAATCTTGTCAAAAATAAAAAAATTAATAAATTGTAAAGCAAAACCTTATCACTTCTGTAATACAAAAACCCACCCTGCATAAAAATTGTTCTATCTTTTAATAGATAATTAGAAATATAAAAAGGGGAACCAAGAAGCACAATTAAAATAAAAGGAAGAGGAAGTAATAGAAAAAATAAAAAATTCTTATTTTTTAAAGAAAGGTATAAAGATAATAAAAAACACGCTGCTAATATCTCTAAAAACTGACCTCTTGAAAAATAAAGTGCATATTGTGTCCAGGTATCAGAAAAAAGGTTTTTTAGAACAAGGGGGGTTTGAAAAAGATAGGAGTATCTCATTCCACCGCCCTGAAAGATAAAGTCATATATCGGTGGTAAAAGAGTTAAAGGACTGAATAAAAAAACAAGTTTTAAAAGCTTTTCTTCATTTTCATAAGTAAAAAATTTTAGAATCAAAACAAAAATTAAAAACACATTAATATAAAAAATTGGATAATCAAGCAAAAGTAATCTCACTGAATCCCAGAAAAGAAGATAAGTTCCTACCCTTAAATTCCATTGAAGTGATGTTTCAATAACCTGTCTTAAATAAAGAAAGGCAAAAGCATAAATCATAACTTTACTCCATGAAACCCCTTCTACTTTCTTTTCCAATTTCTCAAGGAATTTATATAAAAATCCCATCAATAAAAATTAATAAAACTTGAACTTTTTTTTCAATTTATTTTATGATTTTAAGAATGAAAATTTTTATTTTATTTTTTTCATTTACAACTTTTGACTTTGTAAATATTCCTTACTCTGGAACTCAGGCACTCCTTAGAGATAACCATTTTTTAAAACATTTTGAAACAAATAAAATATTTTATAGACCTATTTTTATAGATGAAACAACAAAAATAAAAATCTCAAGTGGATACACCCCATATATTTTAGATATAAATACCCTTTATTTCGCAGGAAATTATAAAAAATTTTATTTTGCTATTTTTTCATACAATGCAGGAAAATTTGAAGTTATTGATTCCTTCGGTTTTAAAACAGGTGAAATAATTAACCCCACACATATAGGTTTTATATTAAACTTTCCCTTTATTCCCTTCAAAAAAACTTTTGAAATACAAAAAGGATTGGGAGTAAAAGTTCTATATGTGAAATTAAAAGAATTCTCTTCACTTGCTTTTGCCATTGATTTATCACTTCTAAAAGAATTTTTGTTTAAAGAAATTCCTTTAAGAGGCTCCCTTGATATAAGAAATCTGGGATTTTCAACAAATAAAAAAGCAAGCCCGGCGCCCTATGAATTATCCTTCTCTTTTTCCGCAAATCTCAATAAATTCATCCCCTCAACTGGCTTTTCCTTGGAAGAAAACCTCTTTTCCTATAGATTATCTTTTCTTTATGAATTAAATAAATTTTTAAACATAATTTTAAATTATGACTCAAGGAGAAAAGACCTTGTTGAATTTGAGGGATTACACAGAGTTATAACAGGTTTTGGCACAGGTTTGATTTTAACAATAAAGAGAGTTTCGCTTTCTTACTCCTATATTCCTTCAGGAATTTTAGAAGACCTTCACAAAATTGATATATCAATTAGTTTTTAGTCTCCTATTTTCAATCTTTGTTTCACTTTTACTATACAGAAGAGAAAAGAATAAAAAAATTTTGTTTACCTTAAGAACTCTTTCTCTTTTTTTTCTATTTCTTTTTCTCACAGATTTTGTTTTTAAAATTGAAGAAAAAAGAAAAATTAAACCCCTTCTTTTAGTTGAAAAAAATTTTGAAAAAGAATACCAAAAAAATAAAGATTTAAAAATTTTCAGAAAAGAAAAGCTTGAAAGTGAAAGCGATTTTATTAATTTACTTAAAAAAATAAGGGAGGAAGATATATTTTATTTAGGATATTTTGATTATGAAAGAAAAAGAGAAATTTTGAATCTTTTAATGAAAAATAAAATAAGGTTTAATTATTTTTTCCCAGAATATTTTAAAAAAGAAGATTTCAAAATTACACCCATATATTTGATTAGAAAAAATAAAAAAGAGGGTTTTTTAATTGAAGGAGATAACATTGAAATTGAAGTTTATGAAAATAAAATAAAAAAGGAAAGCATAAAAATATTAAAGGAAAAATACTATTTTCCAGAATTTAAGCCCAATTCAACAAGAAAAATAACCTTTAAAACTCAAAATTTAACAAAAAATTTTTATGTTACTGATATTGATGAAAATTTCAAAATAAAATTAACATCTGATAACTTTTATCCTGTCATGGGCTTTTTAAATAGATTTTTTAAAAATTATCTCAATGCTGATATTGAAATGGAAATTAAAGGAAAAACTTATAATAAAATGAATACCGATTATGACTTTTATATTGATATATTCACAGAAAGGGAAAGGGATTTACCGAAAATATTTATCCCCTATCCTGACACTTTTCTTGAAGGAGAATTTGATTTTGGGTTTGAAGAAAAAGTTAATATTGAAAAAATTGAATTTAAAAAAAATTTAAAGGGAGATACACTTTTTTATTTTTTCTTAGATAACAAAAAATTGCCTTTAATTTTAGCTAAAGAAAAAAATTTGATAATATCAACACCTGACTTATGGAAAATAAATCTCGCCTCAGAGAGAAATTTAGAAAAAAAATTTATAGAAATAATAAGAAAAAATTTTTTTTCCAATTTAGATCCAAAAATAGTTCCTCTTTTTTCAGAAAAAGAATCAGAAGGTGAATTCAGTTTATCCTTTTTTATTAAAAGTTTTGGTGATAACCCTCCCCTTTTGTCTTTTTACATAAATGGAAAAAAATACTCCCTTAAAAAAGAAACAGAAAATATCTATGAATCACCTTTAATAAATTTTAAAAAGGGTAAATACCTTATAAAAATTTTTAATAACACTTTTAATTTAGAAATAGAAGAAGAAAAAGAAAAGCCCAAATTTTTTGATATTCAATTTCTTGAATCAGCGAGACTCTCTACAGGTGGAGAAAAGATACCTCTGAATTACGATTATAAAACAAAGGAGAAAGAAAAAATTTCTAAAAAAGAAATATTTTCCTCAAAAAGTATTTTTCTCTTATTATTATTTATAACCTTTTACTCAATTGAAATATATTTAAGAAAAAAAAGAGGGCTTTTATAATGGCTTTTATATTGAAATATAAAAATAGTTTCAGGGCAAAACATGCCCTCCTATCTTATAAAGGGAAAAAAGAAGAGCTTCATGAACACCTTTATACGCTTATAGTATCGATCAATGCCAATGAAAGAAATGATGAAGGTTATACAATTGATTTTATGGAAATTAAAAAATTTATAGATCAGCTTTTGCCCAATGAAGGAGAAAATTTAAATGAAAGATTTCCCTTTCCCACTTCAACAGAAAATATTGCAGAATATTTTTATGAGATTATAAAAGAAGTATTTGATGTTAAAGAAATTGAATTATGGCAGGATGACAATTTCTGTGTAATATACAGAAAATGAGTCTTCTTATATTTTTTATTCTACTCTGGGAACAGAAAGTAAATTACAAGATGGATTTAGAACTTGACACTTTAAAGGATATTTTGAGAGGTTATGAGGAAATAACCTATAAAAATAATTCCCCTTATATTCTAAAGGAGTTATATCTTCATTTATATAACAATGCTTACAAAAATCTTAACACATATGCCTATAAAAGTTTTTTCAAGGATTATCTTATTTCATTTATAAGAATAATAGGAAATTTTTTTTATAAAGACGGATATATAGAAATAGATTCAGTAAAAATTAAAAATAAAAAGGTTAGATTTAAAATAGATGAAACTTTGCTTTTAGTATCCCTTGAAGAGGATCTAAAACCATCGGATTCAATAAAATTTGAGATATATTTTAAAAGTAAGGTTCCATCTTTATTTAGATACCGATCAGGTTATAGTAAAAACCACTATGATTTTGGTCAATTTTATCCTGTTATGTGTGTTTTTGATGAAAAGGGATGGCATAATAGAAAATGGCACTTCAATGCTGAATTTTATCACAATTTTTCCAATTATATTGTTAAGATTAAAGTTCCTGGTAATTTTATTGTTGCAGGTGTTGGAGAATGTATTTCAAAAAATGATACAGTTAAAAAAGATGGATTTAAAGAAGTAATTTTTAGAGCAGAAAATGTAATAGATTACTTTTTCTCTTGTGATCCAGATTTTCTATATCAGGATACTATAATTGATAATACTCATATTATTGCCTTTTACAGGAAAAAAAATGAATCTTACAAAGATTCTTTTTTAATAAGGGGAGTAAGGGCATATAACTATTTAAAAGAAATATTTGGTGAATATCCTTATAAATGGCTAAAGATTGTTGATGGTTTAATTATGGGAGGAATGGAGTATCCTGGTCTTGCCTTATGTGGTAGAGATACATTTGATTTAATTCTTCATGAAATTGGTCACACATATTTTATGGGGATTCTTGCTTCAAATCAGGAAGATGAAGCATGGCTTGATGAAGGAGGCACTTCTTTTATAACTGATTATTACAAATTTAAAAAGAAAAAAAATTTAAAAATTTTCTATGAGAATTCAAAAAATATAACTGAAACAATAAGGGAGGGTTTTGATGATATTCTTTTAACGGCTTCTTATGCTTTTAAAAATAATTATTTTTCAGTTTATTCAAAAGGCTCTCATATTTATGCAATGCTTTTTGATATAATGGGAGAAGAAAATTTTGAAAAATTTCTAAAGGAATACTACATAAGATTTAGATTTAAACATCCCGATACTGACAGTTTATTTAAAGTAGCAGAGGAAATTTACGGAAAATCTTTAAAAGAGATAAAAAATATATATGTAAAGGGATTACCTTTAAATGATTATGAGATTGTAAAATTTAAAAAATTTAAAGAAAAAGATAAATGGTTAAATGAGATTAAAATTAAAAATAATGGTAATACAATTTATCCAATCAGTTTATTTCTTTTAAAAGGGAAAGATACTTTTAAAACAAAAATAGATTTTTTCAAAAGAGATACTATTATAAAAATTCAAACTGATTTTGAACCTGAAAAAATAATTCTTGACCCTTATAATTTTTCCCTTGATATAAAAAGAATAAATAACTTTTATCCAGTTAATTTTGAAAGAAAATTATCCTTAAATCATACCCCTCAAGAAAACGGATTTTATTTAAATTATTTTCCTTTTTTATTTTATTCACCTTTTTCTTACATTTCCCCTGGTTTTAATTTTACCTTTTCCTATTTAAAAAAATATCCCTCTCTTAATGGAGAAATTTTCTATTCTGCAAAGGGAAAGGATATTTATTATAACCTTAAATATAGCATAAGTTTTCCTTTTGTTTTTCCCCAGAATATCATATACTTAAATTCTCTATTTTTTGAAAGTAATTATTTCCTAAAAATAGGTTTTAAAAAAAGATATCAGGAATATTTATTGGATCCTAAAAAAGGAATTTTTCTTTCAGAATTTATTTATAAAAACTCAAAAAAAGAAAGTAAATTTTTTGAGGATGCAAATTATGCAGGTTTTAATTTTGGATTTTATATTTTCCCTGTTACTGACTTATTTTATAATGAGATTACCGTTAATTTTTCTTTTTATCCCCAAAGATTTTCAGGAGATTATAACTTTAAAAAATTTTTTATAAAATATGAACTTTCTTTTAGCCCTTTTTATCCCTATTTATCTTACATAAATCCTTTTGACCTTATAAATATAAAATTTTTTTACGGCAGAATTGAGGGCCATTTCCCTTTACAGGAGTTCTTTAACAATTATTCCATTTCCTCTTATGATATCTTGAGTTCCCCTTTTGAAAGAATTTCTCTTTTATCTTCTGATTATACCTTTACAGGTGAGGAAGGAATTTATTTAAAAGGTTATAAATTTGTAAGATTTAAAAATGTTTTATCTTTTTCCTTTTCTTCAGGTTTCAAAATTTTTGGAATTTTTTATGAAAAGATTTTATGGGGTGACTTCAATCTTTGGGATTCAGGAATTTACTTTAAAAAAAACTTTAAGAATTTTATGTTAAAAATATATTTACCTTTTTATATAAATAACCCCGAACTTAATAAGGAAAAGAACAATTTTGATTTTAGAATTAAAATTGTGTTAAAATTTTTTGAATAAAAGGTTCAAATCCTAAAAATTAGAAAGGAAAAAAATGGATTTCGGAAAAATAGTTGAAAAGGCTCTTTCAATTTTACAATTAAAAGAAGATGTAATAAAGGAAGTATCTGAAAAACCTGAATATTTAACTTTTTCAATTTTAATTGTTGCTATTGCGGGACTTGCAAGTTCAATTGGTTCTTTTAAGTTTATTCCAGGTATAATCACTGGTCCAATTGTTGCTGTGATTGGATTTTTTATTGGGGTTGGAATATTGTGGATTATTGCAAAAATCTTCGGCGGTAAAGGAGATTACCTCTCTTACTTTAAACCTCTTGCAATGTCTGATATAATTCAATGGGTTACAGTTATACCTTTTATAGGCTTTTTTCTTGGTGCCATTGCCTCAATATGGATGGTAATTGTTGCCATAAAGGTAACACAGATTGTTCATGAACTTGATCTTCCTAAGGCGGTGCTTGTAGTTTTAATACCGATTGGTGTAGTCTTCTTCCTGTTTCTTCTTTTTGGGGCCGCAGCCTTTGCTGTAATTGGAATGAAGGGATTAAGACCTTAATCAAAAATAAAAGAAATTTTATCTAAATTTGAAAATAAATTATTAAGAGATAAAGATTTATTAAGTAAATATTCTGAGGACGAATCAAAAGTTAAGGGTAAAATACCTGAATTTGTATTTCTACCTGAAAAAGCAGAAGAAGTCTCCGAATTTGTTAAATACTGCTTTAGGTATAAAATTCCAATAACACCGAGAGGAGGGGGAACAGGTCTTTCAGGCGGAGCTGTTCCCTTAAAAGGTGGTGTTATATCCTTTGAAAGGATGAATAAAATTATTGATATTGATGAAATAAATCAGTATGTGGTTCTTGAACCTGGTGTAGTTACAGGAGAAATTAATAAAGTTCTTAAATCCTTTGATCTTTTTTATCCACCTGATCCAATGAGTCTTGATTCATGTACCATAGGTGGTAATGTTGCAACAAATGCAGGTGGTCCTAAGGCTTATAAATATGGTGTTACATCAAATTACCTTCTTGAACTGGAATGTGTATTTCCAAATGGAAATATAGAAACCATAGGTAAAAAAACAAGAAAATGGAAAGCTGGTTACAACCTGTTGAATCTTTTGTGTGGTTCTGAAGGCACACTTGCATTATTTACAAAGGTTACTCTTAAGGTAATTCCAAAGCCTGAAAAAGAGATTCTTATAATGCTTGGATTTGAAGAAAATAATAAACTTTTTGAGTTTGTAAAAAAAATTATAAAAAATAAATTTTTCCCTTCAGTAATTGAATTTATGGATAAAAGTTGTTTTAATTTAGTGAAAGATAAAATTGAAAAATTTTTTCAATCAGAAAGTTCTATACTTTTTATCAGTTTTGAGGGAGGAGAAAAAGATATAGAAAAAATTATTGAAAGATTTTATTTGCTAACAGAAAAAGAAAAAATAAATAACATTTTTATAGGAGATGATAAAAATACAATTGAAAGAATGTGGAATATAAGAAAAAATATGTTTTATGAAACAGAAAAAATGGGTTTTAAAGTTCATTCAGAGGATTTAGGTATAACATTAACAAAAGCTATAGAATTTATTGAGAATATCAAAAAAATTCTAAAGGATTATAATAAAGAAGGTTATATATTCGGTCATCTTGGTGATGGAAATATACATATAAATTTGACTTATAAAAAGGAAGAAAAAGGGTTAATTAGAAAGATCTCAAAAAATATATGGGAACTAATAATAAAACATGGTGGAACAATAACTGCAGAACATGGAATAGGTTATTTAAAAAAGGAAGGATTTAAAAGGGAAATATCACCTTATTTATATAGAATTCATAAAGATATTAAAAAAATTTTTGACCCAAAGGGAATTTTGAATCCAGGAAAAATTTTTTACTAAATTTTAACTCAAATTAAAATAATCAGAGTGAGAAATTTTATTTAAAGATTTATATGGTTTTAATTAATTTTTCCGGTTCAGCAAGATTACAAAAAGTGCCTCCTAAAAAATGTTACTTTTAAAATCTTTTTTAAATCTTTCAATATGGGCATTTTCTCATATTTTTTTTCATCTACCCTTTTAAAGATTTGTAAGCACAAAACCAAACTTTTTCTTTAATTTAACCACACAGAAAATATCCCTTTTAAACCAAATCACCTGAAAAAAGATTATATTTTACTTTCTAAACAAAATTAATCTTCAACTAATAATTACCTAAATCTATTTTTTAAATTTCTTTTTTTAATTTAACTGATGATTAAAAATTTAAAAGGGGGAGGGAGAATAATACTCTCCCTTACCCCCTGTTATATATCTCCTTAATTACACCCAGCCTCTCAATTTCATTCCTTCAACTACTCTTCTCACAGCAACTGCATATGCAGCAGTTCTGGGGTCAACATTAAATTCTTTCATAGCATCCCAGACAGCATTAAAGGACTTTGTCATTTTATTATCAAGTTTTGAATAAACCTCTTCCTCTTCCCAGTACAACCCAGTAATATTCTGAACCCATTCAAAGTAAGAAACAGTAACACCACCTGCATTAGCAAGAAAATCAGGTAAAAATAAAATATTCTTCCTATGCAAAATTTCATCAGCTTCAGGAGTAACAGGTCCATTTGCAAGCTCTAAAATTATTTTAGCCTTTATTCTTTTTGCATTTTCTCCTGTTATAACCTCCTCAAGTGCTGCCGGAATAAGAATATCCACATCCAGTTCAAGAAGTTCCTCATTTGTTATTTTTTCACTTCCTTTAAAACCAACCACAGAACCTGTTTTATTTTTATGTTCAAAAACTTCCTCAAATAAAAGACCTTTCTTATTAAAAATTCCTCCTTTTGAATCACTGACAGCAATGACTTTTGTTCCAAACATCTCTGTTATGAGTTTGTGGGCAAAGTATCCTGCATTTCCGTATCCCTGAATTGCACAGGTTGCTTTTTTAAGGTCTATCCCGAGTTTTTTAGCAGCTTCTCTCAATACATACATACCACCTCTTGCAGTAGCATCATTTCTTCCAACAGAACCACCTATTCTTAAAGGTTTCCCGGTAATTACCCCAGGGGCATTATACTGTCTTATTTTGCTGAATTCATCCATCATCCAAGCCATTATCTGGGGATTTGTGTAAACATCAGGAGCAGGAATATCTTTTTCAGGTCCTATAACCTGAGCTATAGCTCTTATATATCCTCTTGAAAGTTCTTCCAGTTCCCTTTGAGACATTTCTTTTGGATTACATACAACACCACCCTTTCCCCCTCCATAAGGTAAATCCATAAGTGCTGTTTTCCATGTCATCCAGGCTGCAAGTGCTCTAACAGTATCAATAGTTTCCTCAGGATGGAATCTTATACCACCTTTTGTTGGCCCAAGAGCATCATTATACTGGACCCTGAACCCTCTAAACACCTTAACAGTTCCATTATCCATTCTAACAGGTATAGAAACATGTATTTCCCGCATAGGCCACCTTAACATCTCATGAATATGAGGCTCAAGTTTTAAAACTTGGGCAGCTCTATCAAGCTGCTCCTGAGCAACTTCAAAGGGATTTTTTTTAGCCATTTTTAGTCCTCCAATTGTTATTTTTAAATTGTAGGGGATTTAACCCTCCTCCTTTTTTATAATTTTATAATAACTTTACAAATTCAGTCAAATATTTTAAAATATAATTATAAGGTTCAAGCCCTTTTTAAAAAAAGAGGTTAAAAAATGAACATCTCAAAAATAATATTTATACTTTCCCTTATTACTTTTATAATAGCACTTGTTTTAAAGCTTACAGGCACTGAATTCCCACATCTTTTTAAACCCTATACCTACCTGAAAGGGACCTGGACATTACTTTTATTTTCTATTAGTTACCATTTGATTTTTGAAAAGGGGAAATAAAAGGGAAAATTATTTTAAAATATATATGTGAATAAAGACACTTTAATTTTAGGTGTTGAAGAATTTGTTGAATTACAGAAATTACTTGATGATTTTACATACAGAGCAAACACACACTCTTCAATGCTTTCTACCCTTTCAGGACAATTGCTTGTTTCTTCAGGCTTTAAAACTCCCTTTAATCTCCTTGCAATATCAGCACTCCTTGCAGGAATTTTTCAAAGCACAAGAGAATTGGCAAGAATAATAGGAGAAAAAAATTTTATAACTTTTTTTCAGGAAGGTAACAGCTGGAATATATATTACACCCTGGTTGGAGAAGACCTGCTCCTTACCACCTTTTTTGATGATAGAACTATACTGGGAATGGTAGAAGTTCAGGCAAAAAAACTTGCAAAAAGGATAAATGAACTTTTGAAAAAATGACTCTTTTAAATCCAAGATTTACCTTTAAAAACTTTGTGGAATACAAAGGAAATAGAATGGCAAAAAGAGCACTTGAAACCATAATAGAAGATCCACTTGTTTTCAATCCAGTCTTTATATACTCAGAACCAGGAATGGGTAAAACCCACCTTGTAACTGCCCTTACACACAGATTAAGAGAAAAAAACATTAAGGACATTTTTCTCATACCAAAAGAATTTGAAAAAAATTATGAAAAAATATACGATTTTAAAAAGGGATTTTTAATCATTGATAATTTTGAAAATTTTTCAAAAATAAAAAGTGAAATAATTGAGGAGTTCACGAATAATTTTGAAATACTTCTTGCAAATGAAGTTGAAATAATTCTCTCTTCCTCAGTTCCCTATAATGAATTAAAGGACCTACCTTTCGAACTTTTATCAAGGATAAAAGGGGGTCTCTTAATAGAAATATTGCCACCTGATGAGGAAGACATCAAAATCATAATAAAAGAGAAACTAATTAAAAGAGGAATAGAATTAGAGGAAAGATTTATTAATTTAATTTCAAGGAAAAACTACAAAAATATAAGAGAAATAGAAGGTGATATAAATAAAATTTTTTTAAGGTTTATTTCAAAAGAAAAAATTGAAGAAAAAGATATAGAAGAGATAACAGGAATATCACTTCCTATACTATTCTTTTCAGATATAATTCCTGAAATTGAAAAAAGCCTTGAAAAATTAGAAATAGTTGCAAGGGAAGAGGAAGCTTTAAAAACAGCCTTAAAGGAAAAAATTTATATATGGGAAATGAAGGGATTTAAAATTGATAGACTCAAAAAACTTATAGGAGTGAAAGACTTGCAGATTTTAAAAGAAGAATACAGAAAATTTATCAGCGATGTTACAAAACTGATTGAGTATCAAAAAATTTATGGTGAAATAGGAGTTCAAGATATAGAAATTGAAAAAGCTCTTTTTGATCCTGATAGGGTCTTTGAGGTTGAAAAATGGATAGAAGAAATAAAGAGTCGGGTTTCAAAAAAAGAAGAGCCAATAATTTTAGAAGAAGCAATAAAGGAAACTGAAGAAATTGAAGAAGTTATAGAAGTAAAAGAAGAAGAAAAAGTATTTATAATTGAATCTGAGTATAACAGGAATGTTCTTGAAGAAATAAAAAAACAAGCAAGAGAAGGTAAGCCTGAGATTCTACTTATCTTCTCTCAGGGAAGAAGGGGACTTTCAACTCATCTTCTTTATGCTTATGAAATAAATAAAGAAAAGAAAAAAGTTTTTTACCACTCAAATGACATATCGGATTTATTCTTTGAAGAAGAAAGTAAACTTAATACAATTTTTAAAGATTATAATTTTATTGTGATAGATGATGCGGAAATATTTTTTGACGTTGAGGATTTAAGAGATAAAATTTTACCTTTAATTATAGAAGAAAAAAATAAGGGAAAAAAATTTTTAATAGGAATAAAGAAAAATCCTGAAGAAATCTATTTACCAGAAAAATACAAAAAATTATTTGAATCTTCAAAAAATGTTTCTTTAAAAAAACCAGATAAAAAAATACTTGAAGAAATTTTAAAGGAAAAAATAAAAAAAGAAAACTTGAATTTCGATGAAAATCTGAAAGAAGAAATTCTTAATAAAGATTTTTTTGATTTAAAAGAATTTGAAGATTATCTTGAGGAAACTCAGAAAAAAATTGAAAATAGAGTAAAAAAAGAAGAAATTGAAAAAATTCTAAAGGGAATCTCAGTTAATGAGAAAAGTAATATGATTTTTGATATTGAAATAATAGAAGAAAGAATTTTTGAGGATTACCCATGAGAGGTTCTCTTAAAGAGGTGCCTTTTTCTGATGTGGTTCAGTTGATGGTTATGGGTAAAAAAACAGGAAGGTTATCAGTAACAAATGGAGAAGATTTTTTAGAACTATATTTTAAAGGGGGAATAGTAATATATGGTAAAATGGTTAATAGACCTGAGAGAATAGGGGAAATTCTTTTAGCGAAAGGAATAATTGATGAGGAAAAGTTAAAAGAAGCCAAATCACTTGTTGAAAAAGGAAAACCAAATATAGGAAGTGCTCTTTTAGAACTTAATGTTCCAGAAAAGGAAATTAAAAAAACCTATGAAGAGGAAATTAAAAAATTTGTTGCCAATGCAATTTCATGGAATGATGGATATTTTAACTTTGAACCTGATGAATTTCCAAAGGAAAGACCTGTTGTTTCTATTGATCCTTCTTATCTACTTTTAGAATCTGCAAGAACCTTTGATGAATGGCGAAAAATAGAAGATATTATTCCATCCTTAAATGAAATATGTCTTTTAAAAGACAAAACCTATGAGCCAAAAGATGAAAAAGAAGCTAAAATTATTGAACGAATTGATGAAAAAAAAACTGTAAAAGAAATTTTAGAGGAAACAGGTGAAAATCTCTTTGACCTTGCTGAGGCTTTTAAAAATCTCCTCTTAAAAGGGGTTATAGAAACAAAAGAAAAAATTGAAAAGGAAGAAGTTTCAAAAGCAAAAATTCTTGAACATATAAACTTAGGGTATGCCTTTTTAAAAACAGGATTATTGGAAGAGGCTGAAAGAGAATTTAAAAGACTCAATGAACTTGCTCCCCATAAACCAGAAGGTTATTTTTATTTAGGGCTTCTTTTTATTTATAAAAAGGAGTTCGAAAAAGCAATTTCTTATCTAAATGAAGCATTAAAATTAGACCCACTTAATCCAAAAATACTTAACAATTTGCTTTATATTTACCTCGAAACTAAAAGGTTAGAGGAAGCAGAAAAAATTATAAAAGAGCTAGATGAAAGCAAAATTGATGATGAAAGATTCTTACTTAATAAGGCAATTTATTTTGAAAAAATTGGGGAAAAAGAAAAGTCAGAGGAAATAATAAGAGCATTAATGAAGGAAAAATCTTTCTTAAAAACACCTTATATTCTTCTTGCTCAGAAACTTTATAATGAAAAAAAGTTTCTTCAGGTTATAGAGATACTTTCAATAATAAAAGGCTATGATCCGAAAAATCCTGAAGTTAATTATGGTCTCGGTTTATCATACAGAGCTTTAGGGAAAATAAAGGAAGCTGAAGAATTTTTGAAAAATGCTATGAAACTATCTCCATCAAATATAAAGTATAAACTCGCCCTTGCTGATTTTTATTACGAAAAGGGAAAATTTGATGAATGTAAAAATCTATACACACAAGTTTTATCAATTGATAAACTCAACAAGGAAGCCTTATTCAGAATGGGAAATATTTATTTAAAAGAAGGTAAATACGAAAATGCTCTTAAATATTTTGAAGAGATCTTAAAAATTGAACCTGAAAACAGAGTGGTAAAAAGAAATGTTGAAATTATCAGAAAAACTATTAATGTTTGATTTAAAAAGTATAAAAGAAATAATACTTGAAAAAACAGGTATTGATTTATCCTATTACAGAGATAGTTACCTTGAAAGAAGAATAAGAGTAAGGATGAGGAAAAGCGGGTTTTCAAATTTTTTCGATTATATTGAAAAACTGGAAAGTGATTTTGAAGAAAGAAAAAAATTTATAGATGAAATAGGAATAAATGTATCATACTTTTTCAGAAATAAAACTACCTTTGAAGAGATAAGAAGGTTAATTATACCTGAGTTAAGAAATAGAAAAACAATTAATATATGGAGTGCTGGATGTGCTTCTGGAGAAGAACCTTATTCCTTAGCTATAATTTTAAATGAAGAAAAAATAGAAAACTACAAAATATTGGCAACGGATATTGATAGTGAAATAATTGAAAAGGCAAAAGAAGGGATTTATTCCCCTGATAAGTTTATTGAAACACCTAAGGAATTTATTGAAAAATATTTTTCTAAAATAAATGAAAAATATAAAATAGTTGAGTATTTGAAAAAAAATATTACATTTTTTCTTCATGATGTAATAAAAAAACCACCACTTTTTAATTTTGACCTCGTTCTTTGCAGAAATGTTGTTATATATTTTATTAAGGATAAACAAAAAATTGTATTCGAAAATCTATATAATAGCCTGAAAAAAGGGGGGTTTCTTGTTCTTGGTAAAACAGAATTCCTTCCCTTTGAATTTAATGATAAATTTGATTACATTTCAAAATCTGAAAGAATATTGAAAAAATTATGAAAGAAGAAAAATTTTTTATTCCTGTTTTGGATACAAATTACGAGGAAAGTTACAATTTAAGTTATCCAGAATGGAGAATAAAATTTGAGAAATTATTACAGGAAATGGAAAAGGGAAATCTAAGATATATATATTTAGGAGCAAATACTTCCTTTTTCCTTAGATTTTATAAAGAAAACATTTTAGAAGAAATTAAAATAAATCTTCCCCTTAGATTAAAAAAAATTGGTTTAAACACACTTTATTACTTTATTCCAGTAAATGTTATTGATTCCTTTTCCTTGATTTTAAACTTTAAAATTATTTTTGAAGAATTGAAGGAAAGTTTTTCAGGAGAAAGAACACTTTACTTGCCTTATATAAATAAACTTCCTAAAGGATTTTTAGCACTTTTAAAGGGATTTGGCATAGAATTCATATTTTCAAGAGTTCCTGTAAAAAGACCCTACTTAATAAGGAATGATATTGAAAATGATATAAAAATAGTTAATGTTTCTTCTGACTCAAAAATTGTATTTCTTGATTCCTTTCTAATAAATGAAGATATAAGTAAAAATTTATTCTCTATTGAAGAGATAACATCAAGTATTCCTGATAAGGGTGAATTGTATGAATTTAAATCAGAAGTCAAAATCAAGAAAAGTTTTCCATATTTTAAAAAACTTGAAGAAGTTATTTTTAAATACCATATTTTAAACACAGTATTAAAAATTGAAAATCCTAATATTTCAAATTATTATATTAAAGAAAAAATAAAAAATTTTTTAACCCTCTATAATTCAGAAAATATCGAACTTTTAAAGGAAGAAATAAGGGAAATAAAGCAATATGGTAAAAAGTTAAAAGAAGATTTTCTTGATAATAGTAAAAAATTCTCAGTCTTCAATCCTTTACCCTATAAATTTAATTATTACAGAATAATAAATAACAAACTTTATAAAGCAGAAGCTAAACCTTTTTCCTTTTCAGAATTGAAGGAAGAAGAATCCTATGAAAAAAATCTGGATTTTAGAATTTATAATAGAGGTAACATAAAATTTTATGAACTTTTAATTCTTACAAAATTAATTGGTGAAAAAGGTGAACTTAAAGGTGGAATTTTTGAAGAAGAAGTTATAAAGGAAAACTTTATTAAAACTAAATCAAAATTAAGATTGAGTGATAAATCTTACGATTATTCAATTACATTAATTCCTCATGATAACCTTTTAAAAATAAGAGGAAAACTAAAAAATATAAATAAATGTGAAATTTTAATAGGTAGTGAAAAGAACTTAAATATTAGGGAATTTTCCCTCTTTGAATTAGAGGAATTGACTCTTGAGAAAACCTATTCCGGTTTTCTTATTATTGATGGTGATAACAGATATCTTATAAAAACAATACCTGGAATAGGTGTTAAAAAATATAACAATACCTTGAAACTTATTTTTGAAGGAAAGGTAAGCTTTGATATAAAGAAAATTTCTGAATCTTTAATCCTTGAGTATATGAAGTATAAATATAAACCCATTATTTTTGAAGGCTTACCTAAAAAGGAACTTTCTTCAATTTTTGAAATAAAAAATGAAGATACAAATTTTATTTATATGGATGTTAAAGAAAATATGCTTTATATATACCTTTATTCAGAGGAAAAAGATAATATAAAAATTCTTTTTAAGGGAAAACCTCTTGAAGCTTTTATTTTTGACTTAAAGGCTAATAAAAAACTTGATAAAGTTATGATTAGGGATAGATGGGTAATAATACCCCCAAAAAAGGGAATTTTCTGTATTGGGGTTGACATAAAAACTTTCCCCTTTTCAATATTTTAATGATAAAAGATTCAATTTTATTTTTTTATATGAATTTTTTAATGTCAATTGGACCAAGAGTTCCTGGAACTTATGCACATGAAAGTTTGAGAAAATTTCTCTTAAAGGAATTTGAAAGAATGGGATTTAAATCTGAGATTGACTCTTTCTATGAAGATGGGTATAAATTTTTTAATTTAATATTTAAAAAAGGAAAAGGAAATTTCATACTTCTTGGAACCCACTATGATACAAAGCCTGGTATAGAAGGAGCAAATGATTCAGGTTCAGGTGTTCTTTTACTTTTATATTTGGCAAATTTACTTAAAAAAACTCATAAAAATTTTCTATTTGTCTTCTTTGACGGGGAAGATTTCGGTTATAACGCACCTCTTTACGGTTCAAAACATTTTGCAAAAACAAAAAATTATAAAATTGAATGGGGAGTCATTTTTGATATGATCGGTGACAAAAACCTTGAAATTTTTATGGAGGGTTTTTCATATGAATCAGCACCGGATTTAACCTTAAAAATTTTTAATTTTGCAGAAAAAAAGAAAAAAGATTTTATGTTCAAAAATATAAAACACTACATAATTGATGACCATTTACCCCTTCTAAGGGAAGGGGAAAAGGTTATTCTT
Organism: candidate division WOR-3 bacterium; assembly: GCA_039803925.1. Lineage (NCBI taxonomy): Bacteria > Pseudomonadati > Caldifarciminota > Caldifarciminota bacterium. The sequence continues at coordinate 41,020 of JBDRZL010000015.1, forward strand.
TTAATTGATTTTGACTACCCTTACTGGCACACAGAAGAAGATACATGGGATAAGATAAGTATAGAAAATATAAAAAAATTAGGGGAATTCTTTTTTGAATATTTAAATGAATAAATTTGAAATTATGAATTCAAAAATAGTATAAATAAACATGGAAATAACATTATTATTTTTTTCAATAATTTTAAAAGGGGAACTTCTTTTAAAAGACTCTATTCCCTTAAAGGATTATAAAGTTACATTTTATGAACTTGACTCTACTCTCTCACTTATTGATTCTTCTTTCACAAAAACTGACCATGAGGGTAAATTTTTATTCAAAAATGATAAAAAGGGAATATATATTGTGAAAGTTAACTATCAAAATGTAAGATACAGAACTGATCCAATACTTAAGGATGATGACAAAATAAGGTTAAGTGTCTATGACACTGTTTCCAATTATGAGCAGATGGTTTTGCAGAGAGCACATATTGCTTTTATACCGTCACCTGGATTAATTCAGGTAATTGAAGTTTACAATTTTTTTAATGCTCATAACAAAACAGTTAAAAGAGAATTTAGAATACCTCTTCCTCATAATGCTACACATATTTTTTCTCCACAGGGTGTTCTTCCTTTTGAATTTAAACTCATTGAAAATTCCTTCATATATAAGGAAGGGTTTAAACCGGGGTTAAAAACAATTTCTTTGCTTTATCACCTTACCTTTGACAAGATTAAATTTGAAAGAAAAATTCCCTTTATAACAAATGAATTTCTTGTTATGCTACCAAAGGAACTTGAATTAAAAACAAAGATAAATTTTGAAAAAGAAAATTTACAAACACCACAGGGGAACTTTTCTGTTTATTCCTTTAAAAATTTAAAAGCTAACGAAATTTTATCTTTTGAAATTAAAGTCAAGAAAGATGAAGGGTTAAAGAATTTTATTCCACCTTTTCTTTTATTAATTTTGTTTTTAATATTTTTGCTTTTTATTTTTAGAAGAAAATGGAAGAAAAAGGAAGTTATCTCAGAGTAATTGATTTAAAAAAAATTTTTAGAAAAACTTATGTTTTAAAAAATGTAAATTTTGAAATAAAAGAAAAAGGTCTTTATCTTTTCATAGGTGACAACGGTGCGGGTAAAACAACTCTCTTTAAAATTCTTTCCTTTTTACTTTTCCCCTCAGGCGGAGAAATATTTTACATGGGAGAAAAAATAAGAGATAATCAAGAAAAAATTTTAAAAAATATAGGTTTTTCAACTCATAATCCCTTTCTTTATCCTGACTTAACTTGTCTTGAGAATCTCGAATTTGCCTCAAAATTTTATAATATAAAAAAAGATGTAATTTTTGAAATTTCTGAAATTTTTGAAACAGGTGAGTATCTCCGCAAAAAAGTAAAGGAACTTTCAAGAGGTCAGCTTCAGAGGATTTCCTTAATAAAATCAATAATCCACGACCCTCTATTTTTATATCTTGATGAACCTTTTAATGCACTTGATAAAAAGGGAGTAAAAATTCTTGAAGATTATATCATTAAAAATCTTGATAGAAAAATAATCTGTATATCAAGTCACACCTATTCTGATATCTTTGAAAAAAAAAGAAAAGCCTATTATTTAAAAAAAGGTGAAATTATCAGAGAGGAATAAATTTAAAAAAACCTTCTTTTCTTTCTACTTCAAAATTTAAAAAATGTTTACATGTCCAGATTGCTGTTTCAAAGTGTCTTGTTGGTTCTGGAACAAAAATTTGTCCTCCATACAAACAAAGAAAAGGAACTAACTGGTCAGAAAGATTTGGATCAGGAGAATCACCCCTTTTTAAAAGAAGTAAAAATCTATCAGCAATTTCTTCACCCAGTTTTTCAGAAGTTACTCCTTTTTTACATAATATATCAAGAGCAAGTTCTCTATTACCATCAAAAATTCCCTTGATAAAAAAAGCACATCCAGGTGAAAGGGATTGCTCATAAGATATTTCAATTTCCTTAATAACATTTATTTCTTTAATTTTCTTTAAAAAGGATTCTTTCATTCTTTCAAGAACTCTTCTTTCTTTCAAAATTATTGAACCTGATAATTTACCCAGTATTTTTTTTAGTTCTCCTTTTCCGAAATTTAAATTTATTTTATCAAGTTTTCCATGAAATTTAAGTTTAACAAAACCTCCACCCTGTGGGTAATATCCCCTTCTTATAATAAAAATTTCCTTTTCAAAAAGAATCTTTTCAAATAAAGGTAAGAAATGAAACCTGAAATAATCAAAGGTAGGTGCACCTTCTACATCAGTTCCCCCCTGTATTTCAAGATATAAAGGTTTTTCAGATATAAGGGAAACAGGGAAAATTGTCTGTAAAAAAAGGGGAATTGAACCAGCGGTTTTAAAATCCATTTTAACCTTTCCACCTTTAATTTTTCCAGGAAAAAATTTAACTTCAAGGGAATTTAAAGTATCACCTTCTACCTTTATATCAGATATCTCCTTTAAACATTTTATAATATGTAAATGTTGGTTTTTTAGGCCTGGATTTGATCTTCCCCTTCTAATGTTATAAATATAAAAGGGTTTATTTGTTAATAGTGAAAGAAAAAGAGAAATCCTTAAAATCTGACCTCCACCTTCAAGGTAAGAACCATCAATTTGAATCATATACTAATTTACTTCCTCAAACTTTCAGTGAATTCTAATCCTTTCTCAGTTAAAACATAAAGTGGTTTTCCGTTCCTCTTTTTAGGTAAAGAATAAATAAAATTTTTTTCTCTAAATTTCTGTAAAAAGGTTGAGGGATTTTTTGTTATTTTCCATTTCATTATTTTATAGATTGATTTTATATCAGAAAGTGTAAAAGATTTTCTTCCAAAATTCTCATAATGGAATCTCGCAGCAAGTAACATTTTTTCAGTATTACTTTTTATTTTAAAATTTTTAAAATAATCCTTTGTTTTTTCTAAATCACCCTCTTCATATTTCTCTTTTTCAATATACTTCTTTTCAGGAAACTTTTTAAAAAAAGTTTTTAAAAATTCCTTAAATTTTCTTTCAACAAAATCCCTGTCACCCTGAATTTCTAATTCTAAATCTCCTTCCTTAATTCTTATAAGATATGTTGGCATTATTTTCTCCCTTATGGATTTATGGAATAGAACCTTTAAAAAGCAGTATATTATAATAACTTATGAAGATTTTTTTTTCAATCAAGGTTCAAATCCTCTTATTAAAAAGAAGGGTAAAAAATGATTAGAATAGATGAACTTACAAGAGAAGGAGAGCTGTATGAGGTTTTAGATAACAAAAAAGTAAGATGTTTTGCCTGTGCCCATAAATGTGTTATATTTGAAGGTAAAAGGGGAATCTGCCAGGTTAGATTTAATGTAGAAGGAAAACTTTATGTTCCTTTTAATTATGTTTCAGGACTTCAAAATGATCCTATTGAAAAAAAACCTTTTTTTCATTTTTTACCAGGTTCTTATGCCTTAACCTTTGGGATGCTTGGTTGCGATTTTCATTGTCCATATTGCCAAAACTGGATAACATCACAAGCTTTTAAAGATGAAAGAGCTATCCTTTATTATGAGGAAATAACACCGGAAGAGATAGTAAAAATAGCACTTTTAAAGGGTTCAAAAAGTGTAATTTCTTCCTATAATGAACCACTTATAACAACAGAATGGGCAAGGGAAATTTTTAAATTAGCAAAAGAAAAAGGTCTTAAAACAGGTTATGTTTCTAATGGTTATGTAACTGATGAGGTTTTGGATTATCTTACCGGTTTAATTGATGCCTATAAAATTGACCTAAAAAGTTTTAAAGAGGAAAATTATAGGATTTTAGGTGGAAAACTTAAATATGTTCTTGAAGGGATTGAAAAAGTTTTTAAAAGGGGATTATGGCTTGAAATTGTTACACTCATTGTTCCAGATTACAATGATTCTGAAGAGGAATTAAGAGAGATTGCAAAGTTTATTAAAAGTTTATCACCTTTTATTCCATGGCATGTTACTGCCTTTCATCCTGATTATAAAATGCAAGATCGTAATAGAACCTCTGTTAGAAAAATAATGAGAGCAAGGGAAATTGGACTTGAGGAAGGTCTTAAATTTGTATATGGAGGAAATGTTTGGGGTTTTCCTGAAATTGAAAGCACCTATTGTCCTTCTTGTGGAGAAATTCTCATTAAAAGGGAAACATTTTTTGTTTTAGAAAATAAAATTAAAAATGGAAAATGCCAAAAGTGTAAAACTGAAATAAAAGGAATATGGAATTAAATTTACCAATAAAAACCCTTGATTTAAAAAGATATTACGGGAAAGTCTGTGCTCTTGATGGTATTTCAATAGAGGTTAAAGAGGGAGAAATTTTCGGGCTTTTAGGTCCTAATGGAGCAGGTAAAACAACCTTTATAAGAATTCTAACAACTTTACTTTTACCTTCTTCAGGAAAGGCTTATGTTTTGGGTTATGATGTGGAAAAAGATTTTAGAGAAATAAGAAAAAGAATAAATATGGTATCAGGAGGTGAAGAGATAGGTTATGGAATTTTAACCCTTGAAGAGACCCTTTTTTTATTTTCCCAATTCTATGGAATTTCAATTAAAGAAACAAGAAGAAGAATAAAAGAACTTTCTCAATTACTTAACTTAGAACCCCATCTAAAAAAAAGAGTATCAAGACTTTCAACAGGATTAAGGCAAAGGATGAATATAGCAAGGGGATTTATAAATAATCCTCAAGTAATATTTCTTGATGAGCCAACAATGGGACTTGATGTTGAGTCAAGTATTGAGGTTAGACGATTCATTAAAAAATGGGTAAGAGAAAACAGTGGAAAAACAATACTTCTAACAACCCATAATATGTTTGAAGCAGATGAGTTATGTGATAGAATAGCAATAATAAATAAGGGAAAAATCCTTGCCTGTGATACACCTCAAGGGTTAAAGGAAATGGTAAAAAAGGAAGATATATATGAGTTTGAAATAAGAGCAAGAGAATATGAGCTTAAAAAAACCTCTGAATTATCAATACTGGAAAAAAAGAAATTGGAAGGTGAAAGAATATATATTAAAATAAGAACTCAAAAAAATTTACCTTTTGAAAGAATTATAAATGAGATAAAGAGGAATAAAGAGGAAATACTTTCTTTTAAAAAAATTGAACCAACTCTTGAAGAGGTATTTGTTAAACTTGTTGGTAAAACTTTTGAAGAGATTGAAAAAGAAAAATGAAAAAATTTAAGGAATCTCTTTCAATAAATATAAGAGCAATATTAGCAAGAGCCTATGTTAGAATAGTTGCAACCCACAGGGAAGGTTCTTGGATTTTTTTATATGGTTTAACAGGTCTTATTTCAATAGCCTCCTACATTTTTTTATACAGGAATCTTGGAGCAAAAAAGGTATTTGAAGGATTTGTTATAATAGGTGGTTTTGTTTTAGCTTTCTGGATAAATGTTTTATGGAGTATAGCCTCACAGCTATACTGGGAAAAACTTTCAGGTAATTTAAGATACTTTATAATAGCACCTTGTTCAAAAATGTCAATTTTAATTGGAATGTCAATAGGTGGAATTTATATGATTTTATTCAGATCTATATTTATTCTTTTTACTGCTTTTATAATTTTTAAAACACCATTAACACTTTTTAATCCTTTTCTTGCAATTTTAACATTTTTTATTACTCTTTTTGGACTCTATGGGCTTGGTATGTCTTTTTCTTCTTTATATCTTATATGGGGAAGAGAGGCTTGGCACTTATCTAATCTATTTCAAGAGCCTGTTTATGCAATTTCTGGTTTATATTATCCGATAAAAGTTTTACCAATTTTTATTATTTTTGTAGCTTCTCTTATCCCCCTTACCCTTGGTCTTGATGCTATTAGGCAGGCTTTTTTCGGAAAAGAAGCAGAAGGAATTTTAAACATTTATATTGAAATTTTAATACTTACAATTTTATCAGTGATTTTTCTTTTACTTTCTTACTATACTTTAATAAAGATGGAAAACATAGCAAGAAAATGGGGAACACTTATTGAAAGATGGCAATAGTAAGATTTCTTTACTCCTCTTTCCTATTAGCTTTCAAGGTTGAATCAAACTGGACTCGACCTTTCTGGTTTTTCTTTTATCATGCAATAAAACCCTTTTCTACAGTTATTCTGGTTTTATTCATGTATAAGGCTATACTTGGTTTTGATTTTGAAAATCCTTATTTCCCCTTTTTATATACTGGAACGGTTTTCTGGGCTTTTATTCAGAATTCAATATTTGGAATTTCATGGAGTATTCTCAGTGATAGGGAATTTTATCAGACTTTAAAATATATGGTAACTTTACCTTTTTCCTATTCATTAAATTTATTTGGTAGATTCTTAGCCTATCTTGTTCTTTCAATATTTTCAGTAACAGTTCTTTTAATAGCAGGAAAGATAATATTCAAGGTAAATTATTTAATTGAACCTTTATTTTTCATATATTTTTTTTCTGCAATACCTTTATTTTTTTCATCAGGTTTACTTTTTTCATCTCTTTTACTTATTTATCCCAGATATGCTTTTTTTATTCAGGAACTCTTTTCAGGAGTATTGTTTTTAATTTCAGGAGTTATTTATCCTATTAAAATTCTTCCTTATCCCTTAAATCTAATTGCAGCATATTCACCTATTACAATATGGCTTGATGGTTTGAGGAAAAGTCTTGGATTAAAGCTTTTTTCCCAGGAGATTTTTAATCCTGAAAATATTTCCTTTATTTTTATATTTTTCTTATTTTCTTTTTTCTTTTCCATTATCTCAATTTACCTTTTTAATCTTTCAGAAAATATGGCAAGGAAAAAGGGACTCCTTGAAGAAACAACAGGTGGTTGAAGTTTTAATAGTGAAATAATAAATGAAATAAATGAAAAAAAGAAGAAGATATTTAGATGATTTCCTTTCCCTTATACCGATTTATGAGGATAAAAAAAGAAACTGCCTTAAAAAATTTACTTTTAGAAAATAGAAAATTTATTAAAAACAAGGTATTTTTCTTGTATTTTCATTAGAAATAAAAGGTCATATTCAAGTGGGTGTAAAATTATTAAACTACTATTTCTTCAAACCTTCTACTCTTTGGAATCTGGCTTTTTATTTTGTTTTCCCTTTTAACACCAATTCCAAGGCATATTCCATCATAAACAAGAATTTTAAAACCATTTTCCTCTTTATCTGAAATTTCAATATCAAGACCCTTTAAAATTTTTATCGCATCTTCAGAATTTTTTATTTCATAAATATTTTTCTTAATAAATGGAAAAACAAGTTGAACAAAATTTGTTGTCAATTTATATTCATTATTATGCAATCTTGCTATACGGATTCCCTCTCTGAAAGAATGGGGAATCTCAAATTTTTCAAAATCTCCTGATAAAAGCCATATATCATTTTTTAATTTAAAAATTTTATCATCAAAATAAGATTCATCTATTCCAAAATATTCCTTAAGAAATTTTAAAAACCTTCTAATTTCAGAATTATCCCTTTTTAAAAGTTTTCTATATTCTTTTTTTACAACATAATTTTTTTCTTTTTTTAGTTTATCTATTTTTTTCATTTTAACAATAAAAAACCCCTCCATTTTTGATTTATGAGGCCATATCCTGATAGCTTTTTCAATTTCTTTTGAAAACTTTTTATCCCTGTATTCAGTTATACCTCTTTCCTCATTTATGTTAATTTCGTCAATTTTCATCACTTCTAATGGATAAGTTTTTAAAATTTCATCAATAAGTTCTTCGTTTTCTTCAACTGTTAATGTGCAAGTTGAATAAACAATTTCACCCCCTACTTTTAAAGCCTTTATTGCTGAAACAAGAAGTTTTTTTTGAATATTTTTATAAAAATTAACTTCCTTTTCATTCCACCAGGAAAGAACTTCCTTTGCTTTATGGAGAGTTCCCATACTTGAACAAGGAGCATCAACAAGAATTTTATCAAAACTTTCAAAATAAAATTTTCCAAATTGGGCTCCATCCATCATAGTTATGGCAGAATTAATAAGACCAATTCTATCAATGTTATGGGTTAAAGCTTTTATTCTTGGTAAATGAATATCATTACAAACAAGAACACCTTTATTTTCCATAATTTCACCAATCTGAGTTGCTTTTGAACCAGGAGCAGAAGCAATATCAAGTATAAATTGACCTTTTTCAGGTTTTAGAATCTTTACAGGTAAAAGGGAAGATTTTTCCTGTATGTAAAAAAAACCTGCGTAGTGTTCAAGAGTTTTACCTATTTCATATGGTTCATAAATAACTTCAAAGGAATTTTCATAAAGAGGGTTTTCTTTTAATATAAAACCTTTCTTTATTAGTCTTTCCTTCAAAAAATTTCTATCAGTTTTTAAAATATTAACCCTTAAGGTTTTAGGGAATTCATCCTTAACAGATTCAAAAAATTCTTTTGTTTCCTTAGAACCAATAAGTTTAACAAGGTAAGAATAAAAGGAGGTATTTTCAAACAAGATTTCTTGCAAGTTCCCTTATGTTAAGAGCACTTTCCTTTATTTTTATTGCAGAGTTTATTACCTTTAAATCTTCAGTCTTCTGTGAAATTGTATTTGCTTCTTTTAAAATTTCCTGTCCATAAAAATCCAGTTTTTTACCCCATGGTCCATCTTTATTTTTTAAAATTCTCATAATACTTTTTATATGAGAGCCTATTCTAACAATTTCCTCATTTATTTTCTCACTATTCATCTTTTCTAAATTAAACACAATTTTTTTTATTTCCCTTTCAATTGCTTTCTTTATTTCTTCTCCCTCTTTTAATCTTTTTTCTTCAAGTTCTATTAGGGCTTTTTTTAAAAGTTTTTTTAAAAGTATCCATATTCTTTTTTCAGGATAAATAAATTTAACAAGACCAGGAATTTTGAATGGGTCAATTGTAAATAGTAAATTCTTTTTACTTTTAAGTTTTATATCTTTAATTAAATTTTCATTAATTTTGAATCTCAATCCCGTTTCAGGAAAATTAATTTTAACTACGAATTTTCCATCTTTTAAATGTTTTTCAAGAAAATTTCTTACCTTTGCTTCTATTCCAGGTATCTCTGGCTGTAAAATAACTTTAAATTCAGAACCTAATGAATTTAAAGATATAATTTCAAGTTTACAGAAAATATTACCTTCTCTTCCTGATTTCGTGCTTACACCTGTCATACTTTTTATCCCCTTTTTAATTTTCATTCCATTAAAACATATTCAAAAAGCAAATCAGATATAAAGAAATAAAGAACATCAAAGAAAAAAAGAAAAAAAGCATAGTTTAAATTAAAAATTTTCTCTTCAAGCAAAAGAGTTAAACTTTTTGTAACTGAGATAAAGGGAGGAACAAATAGGGGTAATAAAATTATAGGCAGTAAAAATTCCCTTGCCTTAGATGAAAAGGTGAGAAAGGATAAAAGTGTTCCAAGAATTGAAAACCCAAAGGAAAATAAAATTAAAATTATAAAAAAAGGAAAAAAGAGCGGAAAATCAATATTAAGGAAAATTGAGAAAATTACCATTAAAATAAAACCTGAAATTAACTGAAATAAAAACATGGAAAGGATTTTTGAAATGAAAATATAATTTCTCGGAATAGGAAATGTTAAAAGAGAGTATATTCCACCTGTTTCAAATTCCATTGAACTTATTCTTTCAAATCCAATCATTCCTGCAAAAATAAAGGATAAAAAATAGAAAAAGGAAAAAAGCTTCAAATCTTCAATTCTTTCAATTCCAAAACTTATAAGAAAAAGTAATAAAAAGGAAAAAAGGAGATAGGGTATAATTATTTCTTTTGTTCTAAATTCAAGTAAGATATCTTTTTTAATTAAGTGGATTATATACTTCAAAAATCAGACTACCTCAAGTTTTCTTAAACACTTTGTGCATACTCTAACTTTTTTAATTTTTCCCTCTATTTTTGCCCTTCTTGTATGTAAATTAACCTTAAATTTTCTTGGTGTAACCCTGTGGGAATGGGAAATTTGTCTTCCAATAATTGTTTTTTTTCCACAGATTTCACATTGCATTGCCATTTTTCTTCCTCCTTTAGTTTTTAATTATAATAAAAATAAATAAAATTTTCAATATCCTGTAGAATACAATGAAAATATTGAATTTTTCTTGCTAAATAAAATTATAAGGGTACCTACGACAAAATGTTTTTAATTTTTCTTTTTACATAAATATACCGCAATCTTTTTAACTTCAAAAGCATTTCTGTTGCTTTGCTGTCTATTTTTCAAAAAATTTGACTGCGAATTTTTTCGCACCCTACCATAAAATTATAGAATATGGGAATAAATGTTAAAGATTTTCAAAAAATGGTAGGCGCAGGTTTTAGCCTGCG
>JBDRZL010000016.1 GCA_039803925.1 candidate division WOR-3 bacterium
CTCTTATGGGAGTTGGAGAGGGTTCAAGGTCTTTTGTTAAAAGTTCTGGGCTTAAATTCAGTGGTAATGTATCCAGAAATGGGACAGTTAGATTTATTTCACCTTACGATGGGAAAATGGTGTTTGAGCTATATGATTTGAATGGAAGGAAGGTTGAAACAAGGAATCTTTTTGTAAATTCTGGAACCAATGAACTCAGATTTAAGAATTTAAAATCTGGTGTGTATTTCCTGAAATACAGAGGCTCATCTGAGGGAACATTTAAATTTTTTGTTTCTGAATAGGTAAGGATAGAGTTTATAATTTTTCAGATTAGCCCCCTCCCTTATTTGGGAGGGGGTTTTATTTTAAAAACTTAATTTCTTATAATTAAATATGTTTAAATTTATTATTCTTTTATTTCTTTTAAATCAAACAGATGTTAAAATAATTGAGCTTATAAAAAATAATAGACTAAAAGAAGCCGAGAGAGAGTTAAAAGGATTATTAAAAGAGGGTAAAACAAATGAAAAAACTGATTACCTTTTAATATATGTTTATTATACCCTTAATAACCCTGATTCAGTTATAGTTTATTCAAATAAATTTTTAAATACCTACTCTGAAAGCAGTTATAAAGTTCAGGTTCTCTATATGCTTGCCAAAAGTTATGAGAAAAGAAATTTTATGCTCAGAGCCTTTGAAACTTATATTGAAATTGTAAAAGCAGGTGATTCTCCTTATTTTAGAGAATCAGAAGGTAAAATACTTAAGCTTGCAGAATCCCTTTCTTTAAGGGAAATTTTAAAAAATCTTAATAAACTTCAAAATAAAAGAATATATCCTGAAATTCTTTCTATTGCCTTTGAAAAAGCAAGAGAAGAAGGAGATTTAAAAGCACAGGAAGAAATTTTCTATATTTTAAAAGAATATTATCCTGAACATGAAAAAACAAAGGAAATAGAAAAAATATTTACAAGAAAAAAACCTGAAATTCCTTTTATAAGAGAAAAAAAAGGTTTAATTTTTCTTTATCTCCCACTCTCTGGCCCTGATAGCTCTCTTGGTAAAGATTTTCTGAGGGGGTTTGAAATTTCCTTTAAATATAAGGATAAAAGCATTTTTGATACAAAAGGAGACCCATTTCAAACTTTTAAATTACTTGAAAATCATCTTTTATTTTCTTCTGATTTTATGGTTTTGGTTGGTCCTCTTTTAAGTAAAAATCTTTATGCTGCACTTCCCTATTTCGCTAAGAAAAAAGATAAAGTCTTTATAGTTCCTGCACTTTCTTATATAAGAGCCGGTGAATTCGGTGAGAATATTATAACCCTATCAAATTCTATATATCAGGAAATAAGGGCAATTTTAGAAAGATTTATAGTTCCTAATAATTTTCAGAAAATATCAGCATTTATACCAAGAACTGAAGAAGGTGAAAGTATTCTATCCCTTTTGTATGAATTTTTTAAAGAAAAAAGAGATATTCTTTATATAATGTTTTCACCTGATTCCCCTGATTTTCAAAAAAAAATTGATTTAATGATAAAATTCTTTAAGGATACACTCGGACCCGAAATTATTGTCTTTCCATCTGGAACAGATGAGTCCCTGCTTTCCCTTTCTTCCCAAGTGGTTTTTAAGGGATTGAAATCAAAAATAATATCAACAGGAAAGTTTACAACAGAGGATTTTGCTCTTAAATCAAATAAATATGTAGAAGACAGGGTGATTTTTGCAAGTTCCGGTATCTGGGATAGGTCAGTTTCTGAAAAGTTTATCTCTGAATTTAAAACAAAATATGGTTTTTATCCTGGAGAAGCTGCTTATATTGGCTATGATATAGGTAATATTCTAAATTATGCTTTTGAGAAAGATATTAGAGGCGCTTATTCCTTTTTAAATTTTTTAAATAATCTCGTTTATTATAAAGGTGCTTACAAATTCTACCTTTTCGGAAGATCTTTAGATAATATTAAATTTTATAAGATTAAAAATAAAAATTTTATTCCCTTTGAATATTGATAATTAAATCTTTTTTTTACTAAAATTAAAACATGAAAAATACCTTACCTTACAAAAAAGAAAATTATATTTTATTATCAGCAGGTTTAATTTTCTCCCTTATAGGATTCGTTTTCCTCTGGTTCGGTGATAAAACCATTTCAGTTATCTTTATGGTACTTGGATATTTAGTTTTAATTCCACTTGGACTGCTTTTGAAATTTAAGTAAATGAGAGTTTTTATATCAATTGACATTGAGGGAATAGAAGGTATTGTCTCCTTAGACCATACAAGAAGAGAAGGAAAGGATTACGAGAAAGCAAGAAAATGGATGACAAATCATCTCCTATCTGTTATTAATTCTTTAAAGAAAAATGGAGTTGAAGAAATTATTGTTAATGATTCCCATGGTGAAATGATAAATATTTTATTTGATGAAATTCCTGAAAATGTTAGATTAATAACAGGAAATTTAAAGAAACTTTCCATGGTGGAAGGTGTTGAAGGGTGTGATGCAGGGATTTTTTTAGGCTATCATTCAAGAGCAGGAAGTAGAGGAGTTTTGGACCACACTTATTTTGGAAGAGTTATCTATGAAGTAAGAATAAACGATAAACCTGTAGGAGAGTTTACAATTAATGCCTATATAGCTGGGAATTTTGATGTTCCAATAATATTTTTAACAGGAGATGATGAAGTTATAAAGGAAGCAAGAGCAATTATTCCGGAAATTGAATATGTTATTACAAAAGAAGCAAGAGGTAGATTTTCAGCAATGCATTTTCCCATTCCTAAAATTGAAAAAGAAATAAATTTGAATATAAAAAAGGCGATCGATAAATATAAAAATAAAGTTATAAAACCTTTGAAAATAATTGGAAAAGTAAAAATAGAAGCAGATTTCCTAAATACTGGTATGGCTGATATTGCTGAGATTATGCCTAAAACAAAGAGAGTTTCCCCGAGAACTTTAAGTTATGAAGCTGAAAACATAATTGAAGCCTTTTATGCTTTAAGAACCTGGATAGGTCTTGCAAGTAATTTAGTTTAAAAGAAAATTAAATAAAATTATTTTTCTCCTAAAATTCTTTTTGCAAGTTCCCTTTTTTCTTCTTTTGTTTCAGCAAGAATAAGAAGGGCAATAAGTCTAAATCCTTCATCCATTCTTCTGAATCCTTCATCCATTCTTCTGAATCCTTCATCCATTTTTCTGAATCCTTCATCCATTTTTCTAAATCCTTCATCCATTTTTTCAACTATTACCTTTGTATTTTCTTTCACAATTTTCCCATTTCTCCACGCCATATATGTCACAGCACCTGCAAGAAGTGTAAATCCTAAACCTATAAAAGTTAAACCAATCTCCATATTAAAATAATAATGTTAAAGTAAATAATAATTCAATATTCATAATTTATAGCTTTTTGTCTATTTCCTCCTGCATTTTTTTGACATGTTCCGCTGATTTTTTAAGAGCTTCCATTTCATCTGGTTCAAGTTTCATTTCAATAACTCTTTCAACACCTTTTTCTCCTAAAACCACAGGAACTCCAACAAAAATGTCTTTTATTCCATATTCTCCTTTTAATAAAACTGATGCTGAAAGAATCCTCTTTTTGTCCTTAATTATTGATTCCACCATAATTGCTGTTGAAACACCCGGAGCATAATAGGCACTGCCTGTTTTTAAAAGTGAAACTATTTCAGTCCCAGCTTTTCTTGTCCTATCAACAATTAAATCTATTTTTTCCTTTGGTAAAAGATGGGTTACAGGAATTCCCCCAACTGTTGCATATTTTGGAAGGGGTACCATTAAATCTCCATGTGTTCCAAGTGTTATTGCTGAAACATCTTCATAAGCAACACCGAGCTCCATTGCAAGAAAAGCTCTAAATCTTGTTGAATCAAGAACACCAGCCATCCCAATTACCCTTTCTCTTTCAAAACCAGATAATTTGTAAGCAGCGTATGTCATAGCATCAAGGGGATTTGTAACAATTATCAAAATTGCATGATTATTTTTCTTTTTTATTTCCCCTATTACACTTTTTATTATATTAAAATTGGTATCAAGTAATTCTTCTCTTGTCATTCCAGGTTTTCTTGGAACACCTGCTGTTATAACAATTACTTTTGCCTCCTCAATTCCATCGTAACTATTTTGCCCTTTTATATTTGGTGATATGTATCTTATAGGATTAGCATGGGTCATATCAAGAGATTTTCCCTGAGGAATTCCTTCAAGAATATCAATTAAAACAACATCGCAGAAATCTTTTCTTGCCAACTCATTAGCACATTCTGCTCCTACAAAGCCAGCTCCGATTATATAAACTTTTTCTTTCATTTAATTTTCCCTCCTTATTTCTATTTAGGGGATTGAACCCACAATAAATTATAAAATAAATCCTCTGGAAAATTAAAAAATTTTTTATTTTTGTTTTTTATTATTTTTTCATAAATTTTTCTTCCACATAAAGTATTTTCATTTAAGATAAAATGAAAGGTAAATTTGTTAATAAGAAAATGATTATCTAAGAAATTCATAAGATTTAAAAGAGATTCAGTCTGCTTAATTTCAATATTTTCTTCTTCAAAATTTCCAATAAGGGCAATACCAAGAGAATGATTGAATCTTTTAGTATGTGCACCCTCTTCCCCTATTTTCCTCCCTTCAAAAATTTTTCCATCAACCCCTATTATAAAATGATAACCTATTAATAAAAACCCCCTTTCTCTGTGCATTCTGTCTAAATAGTTTATATCTCCATTATATTCCTTCTGAGATGTTGCTGTATGATGTATAACATAAAAGGGATGTTTTAATACTTTATTTACTCTCCCTGTGAACCCCTTTTTTAACCACTCCTCCCTTTTTATAATATGCAATTTAAAATCTATAAATTAATTTTATACTGGCTTTATCTCCATTGGGTTCAAATTCACCCTTAAGTTCAAATTTATTTTTTTCTTTTAATTTTAAATCTATAAATGTGTAAATAGCAGAAAAAATATGATAGGAAATTATAAAACCCTGAAAAAGTTTCATCCTTGATTCAATTTTTCTTTCCCTTTCCCTTCTATGTAAAAATTCATCCCAGGAAGTTGTATCTTTCCATGCCCATCTGTAAGGAACAGAGTTTTCCCTTGCATACTCTTCCCATATTAAAGGATTATCAGGATATAAAGCTCTTGCTTCTCTTAAAAGATATTCATAATAAATATCATAATTATAGTAATTTTCAACAGCATTCCAGTAATTTTCATCATCAGTCCCGGCATAAGCAAAAGCTTTTTTAAAAGCAAATATTTTATAATCTTCTCTTATTTCTTTTTTGGTTTTAAAATCATAAAAATAAAAAGATATAAAAGAAATTTCTCCTGTAAAAAGAAGTAGAAACTCTCTGTCATTACCATAAATTTTTTCTCCAAGTCCAGGAATTAAGAGGGAGAATATTGCTCCTTTAACTGGATTTACAGAAAAAATTAAAAAAAGAGTAAAATTAAACATCTATTTCCTCCTCATAAGGAATTCTTGCGCATCCTACAATTTTATCTTCTTCTTTAACCTTTATAAGTTTTACACCCCTTGTGGACCTTGAAATTAATGGTATATCTTCAGCTTTCTGCCTCAAAAGCTTTGAAGAACTTGTTAAAAGAACAAGATGATCCTTTGGAGAAAAACTTCTTATCCATATTGCTTTTCCTGTTTTTTCATTTACTTTCTGCACAATCATCCCCTTTGTTCCTCTTCCTTTTGCTTGTATCTCTTTTGGACTGAACCTCTTTCCATAACCCTTTTCTGTTACCACAAGAAGCGAATCATCTCCTATAAGAGTTCCTGCGACACATTCCGCATCCTTTGTGTTTATACCAATCACACCATAACCTGTTCTTCCCATAGGTCTTATTATTTTTGATTTTATCCGTGTTGCAAGTCCATTTGATTTTAAAAGTATGATATCATCTTCATCTCTAACAAGGATTCCATCAATGGTTTCATCTCCTTCTTTTAAGCCCTGAGCAATAATTCCCCTTTTACCAGCATTTTTGAAAAGTTCTAAATCTACTTTTTTTATTATCCCCTTTTTCGTGACAAGAAATAAATATAAACCTTTTTTAAATTCTGAAACAGGAATCATGTCAACAATTTTTTCATTTTCAGATAAATTTAAAATTGTATTAACGGGTTTCCCTTTGCCCCTTAAACCACTTTCAGGAATTTCATAAGCCTTTAGGGAATAAACCTTACCTTTGTTTGAAACAAATATTACATAATCATGAGAGAAGGCATAAAAGACATCTTCAGGGAAATCATCCTCGTCAAGTAAAAGCCCCTTTTGTCCCTGTGTTCCTCTTGTTTGAGTTTTTAAATAAGAGCCCTGAACCCTTTTTATATAACCATTTTTTGAAAGCAAAATTAATATCTTTTCCTTTTTTATTAATTTTTCAATATCAATCTCTTCTGGTTCTTCTTCTTCAATATCTGTTCTCCTTTTATCTCCATATTTTTCTATTATTTCAATTAACTCCTTTTTTATTTCCTCCATTAATAAGCTTTTATTTTCCAGAATGCCCTTTAATCTTTCAATTTCCTTAATTAATTTTTCGTATTCCTCCTCTATTTTTGACATTTCAAGCCTTGTAAGGGTCTGTAATTTCATATCCAGTATAGCCTGTGCCTGTACTTCAGTTAATTTAAATTCTTTCATTAATTTTTCCTTTGCCTCCCTTGGGTCCTTTGATTTCTTAATTAATTCTATTACCCTATCTATATCTTTAAGAGCAATCTTAAGTCCTTCAATAATATGAGCCCTTTCCTCTGCTTTTTTAAGTAAAAATTGTGTTTTCCTTATTGTAACCTCTTCTCTGTGTTTTAAATAATAATTGAGAAGTTCTCTTAAAGATAAAACTTTTGGCTCATTATCTGAAAGTGCAAGCATTATTACTCCAAAACGATCCTGAAGCTGGGTATATTTAAATAGCTGATTCAAAACAAATTTTTCAGAGACTCCCTTTTTAAGTTCTACAACAATTCGGAGTCCTTCTCTATCAGATTCATCTCTTATATCTTGAATACCTTCAATCTTTTTTTCCCTCACAAGTTCTGCTATTCTTTCAAGTAAACTGGATTTGTTTACAAGATAGGGTATTTCAGTGAAAATGATTTTTTTTCTTCCTTTTTCTTCAATGTAGTATCTTGCTCTAACAGTAATTGTTCCTCTTCCTGTTTTA
Organism: candidate division WOR-3 bacterium; assembly: GCA_039803925.1. NCBI lineage: Bacteria > Pseudomonadati > Caldifarciminota > Caldifarciminota bacterium. The sequence continues at coordinate 7,220 of JBDRZL010000016.1, forward strand.
AAATAATCAATTATTCCCTTTCTTCCAAGTATAATTCCTCCTGTTGGAAAATCAGGTCCCTTTATTATTTCAAAAATTTCTTCATCTTTGCAATCGGGTTTTTCTATTAAATATAAAAGAGCATTAACAGTTTCAGTTAAATTATGTGGTGGTATATTTGTTGACATACCAACAGCAATTCCTGTTGAACCATTTACTATTAAGTTAGGTAAAAGGGATGGTAAAACAACGGGTTCTTTTAATCTTCCATCAAAATTGGGAACAAAATCTACTACCTCTTTATCTATATCCCTTAACATCTCCATTGCTATCTTTGAAAGTCTTGCCTCAGTGTATCTGTAAGCAGCAGGTGGATCCCCGTCTATTGAGCCAAAATTACCCTGTCCTTCAATTAGAGGGTATCTCAGAGAAAAATCCTGGGCCATTCTTACAAGAGCGTCATATACTGCCATATCACCGTGAGGATGGTATTTACCAAGAACATCACCTACCACTGTTGCGCTCTTTTTGAAGGGTCTTGTAGGTAATAAACCTGCTTCATACATTGCATACAAAATTCTTCTATGAACAGGTTTTAATCCGTCTCTTACATCAGGAAGGGCTCTTCCGACAATAACACTCATTGCATAATCTATATAACTTATGGTCATTTCATCTTCTATTGGAGCACTGATAATTCTTTCAGACATTTTTATTTCCTCCTTTGAAGTTTTTTCATATAAGGTTATAAGGCAAGTGAACCTTTATTTTCAAAAACCTTATAATTTTCAAATAAATATAATTAAGGGATACTAAAAAATTATTGTTCTTTTGTCCTTTATAATTTCTCCAAGGATATAAAACTTGACTTTTTTATCAATTAAAGTACTTCTAACTCTTTCAAAATCTTTGTTATCTATTACAGCTATCATTCCAATTCCCATATTGAATACCCTTAACATTTCATCTTTTGGCACATTTCCTTCTTTTTCAATAATATCAAAAATTAAGGGTTTATCAATTTCCCTTATATCTATTTCAAAACCAAGTCTCTCTGGCAAAATTCTTTTTAGATTACCTTCAATTCCTCCACCTGTAATATGGGCAAGTCCCTTTATTAAATTTTTTTCAATTAATGGGTATAGGATATTAAAATAACTTTTATGGGGTTTAAGTAATAGTTCTTTTAGAGTTTTACCCTTGAATTTTTTTTCTAAATTATATTTTTTTAATAAAATTTTTCTTGCAAGAGAGTATCCATTTGTATGAAGTCCTGTTGAGGGAAATCCAATAAGAATATCACCAATTTTAAATTTTTTTGGAAGCAAATTTTCCTTTTTAACAATCCCTATACAGAATCCTACAATATCCCATTCCTCTTTATTATATATGTCAGGCATTTCAGCTGTTTCACCGCCTAAGAGGGGTATATTACCGTTTTCTTTCAAAGCTTTTAACATTCCCTTTGCAATTTCTCTTACTATTTTCAAATCAAGATTTGATGAGGCAATGTAATCAAGAAAGAATAGAGGTTTTGCCCCTTGGCATAAAAGATCATTTACACAATGATTAACAATATCTTCACCTAAAATTTTATAATTATTTGCTAATCTTGCCACCTGAGTTTTGGTTCCCACTCCGTCACATGTGGCTGCAAGTAAAAATTCACCAAAGTCGTAAATACCAGAGAATCTTTCTTCCTGCTTTGTTAATATTTTAAATATCCTTGATACAGTTTCTGCCTTTTGTAAATCTACTCCTGCGTCTTTATATCTCATGAATATCTGTATTTAATTTCCTTAAGAATTTTTTTAATACTTTCTTCTATAATTTTTGAAACCTCTATATAAATTTTAAATTCTTTACCAAAGGGATCAGGTATATCCAAGGGTTCTTCACCTGGATGAAGTAGTCTCACCTTTTCGTAATATCCCATTTTTTGGATTTCCCTTAAGTGTTTTTTTTCCATAACATAAATGAAGTCAGCCCAATCAAGGTCATCTTTTTTTAATTTTTTTGTTCTGTAATAAGATAGATTTATATCATAAAATTTTTGAAGAACTTTTAATGTGTTTTCTGATATAGGGAGACCATCATAAGTTGCAAGCCCTGCTGATTTTACATTTACTAATTCCTTTAGTTCATTATCTAAAAGTGAATAAAGAATTCCCATTGCCATAGGTGACCTGCAGGTATTTCCTGTACACACAAAGAGAATATTTGTTTTTATATCCTTAGAGATTTTTATTTTTTTTAAAAGAACACTTTCAATCAGACTTATTCCAATCGGTCCTTTTCTTATTAGTTTAAATGGATATTTTGAGACATCAAGAATTGTAGATGAGATATTTCCATAAGAATCTTGAGGGTATACATAATCTACATATTTACCAAATTTTTCAAAGATTTCACTATATTTTGTAATTTCCTTTTCACCTGATATGTTACAAGATGTCTGAACAAGAGGTCCAACTACATTTATAAGTTTTAAAATAAGGGGGTGAGCCGGCATTCTCAAGGAAACTGTCTTTTTCTCTTTATGAAATAAATAATCAGGTAGATTATTTTTGGCTTTAAAGAGTAAAGTAATTTGCCCTGGCCATAAATTATGGAATATCCTTTTTCTTGTTTCTGTTATATTTTTTGCAAATTTTTTTATATCTTTGTTATCGGAGATAAAAAGCCCTAACACTTTTTCCTTTTCTCTTCTTTTTATTTTATAGATTCGATTTACGCCCTCATAGGACCAGTAAGGAGTAACAAATCCGGAAACTGTATCTGTGGGAACTATTATAACTCCTCCTTTTTTAAGAATTTCAACAGCTTTTTTGAAACTTTTTTGAGGTATTTTGATTTCCAAAATAATATGTTTAGCCCGCGGCCGGACTCGAACCGGCGGCCTCTTCCTTACCAAGGAAGTGCTCTACCACCTGAGCTACGCGGGCAGTTTCTTTATTATAATAGAAATATTCCCTCTTTTCAATAATTTATAGCATATTTGAATTTTTATTTTTTTGAGATTATAATTAATACACAAAATAAAGGTTCAAACCCTTTTATGGATGATAAAATTTTAAATGCCCACAATTAACCAGCTTGTAAGACACAAGAGAAAACCTAAAAAGAGAAAATCTAAAAGCCCTGCTCTTGAGGGATGTCCCCAGAAAAGGGGGGTCTGTATTCGTGTTTATACCACAAGCCCTAAAAAACCTAATTCTGCTTTAAGAAAGGTGGCTAAAGTTAGACTTTCAAATGGAAGAGAGGTAATTGCTTACATACCTGGAGAAGGTCACAACCTGCAGGAGCATTCTGTAGTTCTTGTTAGAGGAGGTAGAGTTAAAGACTTGCCTGGTGTTAAATATCATATAGTAAGAGGAGTTTATGACTGTGCAGGAGTTGCAAACAGAGCAAGTTCAAGAAGTCTTTATGGTGTGAAGAGAAAAAAGAAGGAGGGATAAAAAATGAGAAGAAGAAGAGCACCTGAGAGAAAAATTGCCCCGGATCCAGTTTATAACTCACCCCTTGTTGCAAGTTTTATAAATAATTTAATGTGGGATGGTAAAAAAACTAAAGCAATGAAGATATTTTACAAGGCTATGAATAGAATCAAAGAACTAACAGGCGAGGAGGGAATAAAAATTTTTGAAAAAGCAATTGAAAATGTTAAACCATTGCTGGAGGTCAGGCCAAGAAGAGTAGGTGGAGCGACATACCAAGTTCCTGTTGAAGTAAGACCGAAGAGGCAGATTAGTTTAGCAATAAAATGGATTATAAGAGCCGCAAGAGCAAGGAGTGAAAGGGGTATGATAGAAAAATTGGCAAAAGAATTGATTGATGCAGCGAACAATGAAGGAGGAGCGGTAAAGACAAAAGAAAACACTCACAAAATGGCAGAGGCAAACAGAGCTTTTGCACATTTTAGATGGTAAATATTTGAAATGGAATTTGGGGAGGAATCAGGGGAAGATAATTTTTACTTAAAAATCATTCTAAGAAATTGATAACTATGGATTTAACAAAACTAAGAAATATTGGTTTTGCTGCCCATATAGATGCAGGAAAAACAACAACCACTGAACGTATTCTTTTTTATACTCAAAGGATACACAGAATGGGAGAAGTGGATGAAGGGACAGCCACCATGGATTATATGATACAGGAAAAAGAAAGGGGTATCACAATACAAGCAGCAGCTACCTTTTGTGAATGGAAAGATTATTTGATACATATAGTTGATACTCCAGGTCATGTGGATTTCACAGCAGAAGTAGAGAGGTCTTTGAGAATTCTTGATGGTCTTGTTATAATTTTTTCCGCTGTAGAAGGTGTTGAGCCACAGTCAGAAACAATATGGAGACAGGCGGAAAAGTTTAATGTTCCAAGGATTGCCTTTATAAATAAGATGGATAGACAGGGTGCTGATCATTTAAGAGTTTTGGATCAGATAGAGAAAAAATTCAATATAAAACCTCTTTTACTTGAGTGGCCAGTTGGAATTGAATCTGATTTTTTAGGTGTGTATCATTTTGTTGATTATAAAAAAATTTTATGGGATAAAGATGAATTAGGGACTCAATTTTCAGTTTTAGAAATAGATGATTTGCCTGAGGAAGCAAAAAAATTTTATGAAGATATGATAATTATGCTTTCAGAAATTGATGAAAGTATTACGGAAGAGTATTATGAAAAAGGAATTCCAGAACCTCTTAAACTTAATAAAGCTATAAGAAAAGGTGTTTTTGAAAAAAGATTTTTACCAGTTTTAATAGGTTCTGCTTTAAAAAACAAAGGTATTCAGCCTCTAATAGATGCAATATGTTTATATTTGCCTTCCCCTATTGATAGAGGAGAAATTAGAGGAATTGACCCATTAACCCGAAAGGAAATTTTGAGGTACCCTTCGCCTGAGGATCATTTCAGTGGAGTTGTATTTAAGGTTCAAATTTTTGAGGATATGGGGAAACTATGCTATTTTAGAATTTATTCTGGAAAAATTACCCAAAATTCAAAAATTTATAATCCAAGAACAAAAGAGCTTACAAGAATTCAAAGATTATACAGACTTCATGCTAATAGAAGAAATGCAATAAAAGAAGCTCTCTGTGGAGAAATAGTTGGAATAGTTGGGCCAAAGGATGTGAGAACAGGAGATACACTGTGCTCCCCTGAACATCCAGTGTTATACGAAGAGATGCTTTTCCCTGAACCTGTTGTTTCGCAAGCAATAGAACCTATTTCAGCGAAGGATTTAAAAAAGATTGAGGAAAGATTAAAATGGATGGTGGAGGAAGATCCAACATTTAGTTTGAAAATAGATGAAGAGTCGGGTCAGATAATAATATCCGGGATGGGTGAGTTACATCTTGAGATTATACTTGATAGATTGAGAAGGGACTATAAAATGGAATTCAGGGCATTGAAACCTCAAGTTCATTATAGAGAGAGTATACTAAAAAGGGCTGAAGTTATAAAGGAGGTGAAGAAAAGTATAGGAGGTGAAGAACAATATGGAAAAGTTAATCTTGAGGTTTCACCTATAATGGATGCTATGAGGAATGAAATAGTTGTAGATAATAGTATAGATTTTTCTGAGGAATTAAAAGAAATTGCAATGAATTCAATAAAAGAAGTTCTTGATTTTGGGATTATAGCTGGTTATCCGATGATAAATGTGAAAATGACTTTAAAAAAGGTTTATAATATTGAAAAAACAACTCCCCTTGGTTTAAGATTAGCTATACATGAAGCGGGTAAGGAAGTAATTAAAAATGCTGAGCCTATTTTACTTGAGCCTTATTCTTACGTAGAAATTACAGTCCCTCAGGAATATTTAGGAAATGTTATTCAGGATTTAATGCAGAGGGAATCTACTATACTGGAAAAGGGAATGCTCCAGAATTCAGACTGGATAAAAGTTGTGGCTGAAATGCCATTAAAGAATACTTTTGGATATGTTACAACACTTAGATCACATACCAAGGGTAGAGCAGGCTTCTGGATGAAAGTGAAGGCATTTAGACCTTTAAAACTTGAAAAAAAGGAAATTTTATATTAAAATATTATTTTAAATTTCACTGTGGGGGATGTTATAATATACCCCACAGATGGGTTCAACCCCCAAATTAAAAAATTTTTTTGAAAAATGAGTAAACCCAAGTTTGAAAGAAAAAAGACTCATGTTAATGTAGGAACCATAGGTCATATTGACCATGGTAAAACGACTCTTACTGCTGCTATTACAAAGGTTCTTGCAAAACATGGTCTTGCTCAGGAGCAGGATTATGAGCAGGTGGCAAAAGCTGACGCTAAGCTTTTTAGAAGGGATGAGACAAAGATTTTGACAGTTAATCTTGCTCATGTTGAGTATGAATCAGAAAAAAGGCATTATGCGCATATTGATTGTCCGGGACACCATGATTATATTAAAAATATGATAACAGGTGCTGCTCAGATGGATGGTTCAATTCTTGTAGTTTCAGCAGTTGATTCAGTGATGCCTCAGACAAGAGAGCATGTGCTTCTTGCAAGACAGGTAAATGTGCCCTATATAGTTGTTTATGTTAACAAAATTGACGCAGTTGATGATCCAGAGATAGTTGATCTTGTTGAGGAAGAGGTTAGAGATCTATTGAAAAAGTATGAGTTCCCTGGTGATCGAGTCCCGGTGATTAGAGGGAGCGCTTTAAATGCTTTGAAGTGTGGGTGTGGAAAGAGAGAGTGTGAGTATTGTGGAAAAATATGGGAGTTACTTGATGCTATGGATAATTATATTCCTGATCCGGTAAGAGAAATTGATAAACCATTTTTAATGGCAATTGAGGATGTTTTCTCAATTACAGGAAGAGGAACAGTTGTAACAGGTAGGGTTGAAAGAGGTACTTTAAGACCTGGTGAAGAGATAGAAATTGTTGGTTTTGGACCCACAAGAAAAACAGTTGCTACTTCAGTTGAAATGTTTAGAAAAGTTCTTGATGAAGCAAGAGCAGGTGATAATGTGGGTGTTCTTTTAAGAGGTATAGGAAAGGATGAAGTAGAAAGAGGAATGGTTCTTGCAAAGCCTGGTTCAATAACACCCCATACAAAATTCAGAGCACAGGTTTATGTTCTTACAAAGGAGGAAGGGGGAAGACATACACCTTTCTTCTCAGGATATAAGCCGCAGTTTTATTTCAGAACAACTGATGTTACTGGAACAATAAAACTTCCAGAAGGAAGAGAGATGGTGATGCCTGGTGATCATGTAAACCTTGAAGTTGAACTCATGTATCCTGTTGCTATGGAAAAGGAATTGAGGTTTGCTATTAGAGAAGGTGGAAGAACAGTAGGAGCCGGTGTTATTACAGATATTATAGAGTAATGCTATGCCATTTACAGAAAAAATAAGAATAAAACTTAAGAGTTATGACCCGAGATTAATAGAAAAATCTGCTAAGAGAATAGCATTAACCGCAAGAGGAACTGGTGCAGATGTAAGAGGTCCTATACCACTTCCAACTAAAAAAACATTAATAAGTGTTATAAGAAGTCCATTTGTTCATAAAACTTCAAGAGAGCAGTTTTTTTATTCTCTTCATAAGAGATTGATAGAGATAGTAAATCCCACTCAGGAGACTGTAGAAAAATTATCAAAGCTGGATCTTCCAGCTGGGGTTGATGTTAAAATAGAAGTGAGTGTGGAAAAATGAAAGCCATTCTTGCAAGGAAAGTTGGTATGACAAGAATATTTTATGAGGAGGAGATTACTCCTACTACTCTTTTGCATGTGGATAATGTATATGTTCTTGGAATAAGAACTGAGGAAAAAGATGGATATAATTCTGTCAAACTTTGCATTGGGAGAAAGAAGAAGAAAAGAATTAAAAAACCTCTTTTAGGTGAATTTATAAAAGTTTTTGGTGAGAGAGAAGAATACCCTGCTGAACATATAAAGGAAGTAAGGGGAGAGTTTAATCCCGAAATATTTAAAGTAGGTGCTGAATTAAGCCCTTCTATATTTGAAGTGGGAGAGACAGTAGATGTTATTGGTTATACAAAAGGTAGAGGATTTTCCGGAGTTGTGAAAAGATGGGGATTTGCGGGAGGTCCTGCTTCCCATGGTTCCATGTCCCACAGGAGACCAGGTTCAATAGGACAAACAACTGATCCAGGTAGAGTTTGGAAAGGTAAAAAAATGGCTGGTCACTATGGTAATGAAAGGGAAACTATTCATAATTTGAAAGTTATATATCTTGATCTTGAAAATAAGCTTATAGGTGTTAAAGGTTCTGTTCCAGGACCAAGGGGTAGTGTTGTAATTATAAGGAGTCCAAAAAGGGTAAAAATAAAATGAAAGCAAAAATTTATGATTTTGAAGGTAAAGAAATTGGTGAAAGAAAATTGCCGGAGAGTATTTTTGGATTAGAACCAAATATTCATCTCCTCTGGCTTGTAACTAAGTATTATCTTTCAAGACAGAGAGAAGGAACTGCAAAGACAAAAACAAGGGGAGAGGTAAGTGGTGGTGGAAGGAAACCTTGGCCACAGAAACATACAGGATGGGCAAGACATGGTTCAATAAGATCACCCATATGGAGAAAGGGAGGTATAGTTTTTGGCCCAAGACCAAGAGATTTTTCAATAAGGGTTCCTTATAAAGCAAAGTTAAAGGCTTTATTTATCGCTTTAAGTGATAGAGCTAAGGAAGAGAGGTTAAAAATAATAAGTGGTTTATCTAATATTGGATTAAAAACAAAAGAAGGTGAAAAAGTTCTTTCCAATCTTTCTCTTAAAAATAAAAAGGTAATTTTACTTTTTGGGGACAATGAGAGGGATAAATTTTTAGCATTTAGAAATATTGAAGGTGTATTGTTGAAAAGGGCTATTGATGTAAATGCCTATGAAATTTTAAATTCTCAATATGTGGTTTTTTCTGAAAATGGTCTAAATGAATTTCTGAAATTAAGAGGGAGGATAGAAGGTGAATAAAAGCCCATATGATATTATAATTTCACCTCTTATTACTGAGAAAGGAACCTTTTTGAGGGAGAAGTCCAATTATTATGTTTTTAAAGTAAGAAAGGATGCGAATAAAAAAGAGATAAAATGGGCTATTGAAAATTTATATAAAGTAAAAGTTGAAAAAGTAAGAACACAGATAGTGAAACCAAAGCCTAAAAGGTTAAGAAACAGGTTGTATGGTAGAACATCCTCATGGAAAAAGGCATATGTTAAGTTAAAAGAAGGTGAAACTATACCAATTTATGAAGGAGTATAGGAGGAAAAAATGGGAATAAAAAAATATAAACCGGTAACTCCTTCCCGTAGGTTTATGACAGGATACACTTTTGAGGAAATAACAAAAACAGAACCAGAAAAAAGTCTTCTTGTTCCTCTAAAGAAGACTGCTGGAAGAAATAATATGGGAAGAATTACTGCAAGGTTCAGAGGTGGGGGACACAAAAGACTTTACAGAATAATTGATTTTAAAAGAGATAAATTTGGAATTCCTGCGAGGGTTTTAAGTATAGAATATGATCCAAATAGAACCGCGAGAATTGCTCTTTTGTGTTATAGAGATGGAGAAAAAAGGTATATTCTTGCTCCAGAGGGTCTTAAGGTTGGTGATGAAATAGTTTCAGGACCCGGTTCTCTTTTGAAGATAGGAAATACTTTGCCTCTGTCAGAAATTCCTGAAGGTATGGAAATTCATAATATAGAACTTGTTCCAGGAAGGGGTGGTCAGCTTGTAAGATCAGCAGGAAGTGCGGCTATAATATTAGCAAAGGAAGGAAATTATGCTCATGTTCAATTGCCTTCAGGTGAAGTAAGGTTAATAAATATAAAGTGTCTTGCAACTATTGGAAGAGTTTCAAATCTTGATAATGAAAATATCCTTATAGGTAAAGCAGGGAGAATGAGATGGATGGGAAGAAGACCTCATGTAAGGGGAACAGCAATGAACCCTTGTGATCATCCTCATGGTGGAGGAGAAGGTAGAACAAAGGGTAAGATTCCAAAAACGCCCTGGGGAAAAATTACAAAAGGTAAGAAAACAAGGAATCCCAGAAAACCTTCAAGTAGATTTATTATTAAAAGGAGAAAGTAATTATGCCGAGGTCAAGTAAAAAAGGTGTTTATGTTGATCCCAAACTTTTAAAAAAAATAATGGAAATTAAGCAGAAGGGAGATACTACACCAATAAAAACATACTCCCGAAGAAGTACAGTTATTCCTGAAATGGTTGGTTTAACAATACAGGTTCATAATGGGAGGAAATTCATTCCTGTTTATATTACTGAATTAATGGTAGGTCATAAGTTGGGTGAATTTGCCCCAACAAGAACATTTAGAGGTCATAAGGGGCAAAGGGAAAAAGAAGCTGAAAAAGAAGCTGAAAAAGAAGGTGGTAAAAAAGAATGAAAGGGATTGCTAAAATAAAATATTTAAGAACTTCATATAAAAAATCAAAGAGGATTTGCGAGCTTGTTAAAGGTAAAACGGCTAAACAGGCTCTTGATATTCTTTATTTTCTTCCTCAAAAACCTGCAAAATTTTTATATAAAGCAGTTAAATCTGCCTGTAATTCATGGGCTGTGAAAAAAGGGGTGAAGTTTGAGGATGTTGATTTAAATAATTTATTGGTTAAGGTATGTAAAGCTGATAAAGGACCTACATGGAGGATTTTAAGACCTGGTTTTAGAGGTTCCCCAGCTATTGCAAGAAGGCATACTGCCCATTTCACAGTGATTGTAGAGGAGGTAAAATAATGGGTCAAAAAGTTCACCCTTATGGTTTTAGACTTGGTATTTATAAAGATTGGAAAGCTCACTGGTTTAGTGATAGAAAAAAAGAGTATGTTAAATATCTTGAAGAAGATATAAAGATCAGGCAGTATCTTAGAGAAAGGTATAAGGATGCAAGGGTTTCAGATATTATAATTGATAGAGCCGGTGAACAGATTACTGTAACAATTCATACCGCATCACCCGGAATGGTGATTGGACAGAAAGGAAAAGAAATTGAACTTGTTAAAAAGGAACTTTCGGCTCTTTTAAAGAATGAAAATATTACAATTCATGTGCAGGAAATAAGGGTTCCCGAACTGGATGCACAGCTTGTTGCTGAGGGAATTGCAAGAAGAATAGAGCAACAGGTATCTCATAGAAGGGCTATGAAAAGGGCTGTTTCACAGGCTTTTAGAATGGGTGCTAAGGGAATTAAAGTTCAATGCAAGGGTAGAATACAGGGAGCTGAAATAGCAAGAAAGGAAGGTTATATGCAGGGTAGAGTTCCCCTTCAAACAATAAGAGCTGATATTGATTATGGATTTGCAACAGCATTCACAAGGTATGGAACCATAGGTGTAAAGGTATGGATTTATAAAGGTGAAATTCTTGAAAAACCAGAACTTGAGGAGGTTTAAAGATGTTACAACCTAAGAGAATGAAGTACAGGAAAATGCACAGGGGGAGAAGAAAGGGAAAGGCTATTGATGGATACTATCTTGCTTTTGGTGAATATGGCTTGAAAGCACTGGAGTCAGCTTGGATAACTGCAAATCAGATTGAAGCCTGTAGACTTGCTATAGGTAGATTTCTTAAAAAAGGTGGGAAACTTTGGATTAGAATTTTTCCAGATAAACCAGTTACAAAAAAGCCTGCTGAAACCAGGATGGGTAAAGGAAAAGGTAATGTGGACCATTATGTGGCGCCTGTTAAGAGAGGAAAAATTTTATTTGAACTGGCAGGTGTTCCTGAGGAATCTGCAAGAAGAGCTTTTGAAATTGCTTCTCATAAATTACCAATAAAAACAAGATTTGTAAGTTATAAGGAGGGTGGAGTATGAAAATTTCTGAACTTAGGGAATTGAGCGAGGAAGAACTTTTAAAAACTTTGAAAGATTTAAAAGAAAAATTGTTTGAGTTAAGGACAAAGAAGGTAATTGGAAGCATTGAAAATCCTATGGAAATAAGAAAAATAAAAAGGGATATTGCAAGAGTTAAAACAATTTTAAAAGAGAAATTTGGTAAACTATTTTAAATTTTTTAATATTTTTCTTGGTAATGAATTAGCTGTTGATTTAGGAACAGCAACCACTCTTATTTATTTAAAAGAAAAAGGAATTATTCTTGATGAGCCTTCTGTTGTTGCTGTTGAAAAAGAATCAGGTAAGGTTATAGCTGTTGGAAATGAAGCCAAAAAAATGCTTGGAAAAACCCCGGGAGAAATTGTAGCTGCAAGACCAATGAAAGATGGAGTTATTGCTGATTTTGTTCTTGTTCAGGAGATGCTTCACTATTTTATTACAAAAGTTACAAAAAAATCCCTTTTTCTGCATCCGAAAGTTTTAATATGTGTTCCCTCCGGTATTACAGAGGTTGAAATGAGGGCAGTGAAAGATTCAGCAATTCAAGCAGGAGCAAGGGAGGTTTTTCTTGTATCAGAACCGATTGCAGCTGCTGTGGGTATAGGTCTTCCAATTTCAGAACCTGTTGGTAATATGGTAATTGATGTAGGTGGTGGTACAACAGAAATTGCGGTTATTGCTTTAAATGGAATTGTTTCAAATGTTTCCATAAGAACTGCCGGTGATGAGCTGGATGAGGCAATTATTGAGTATGTTAAGAGAAAATATAATGTGCTCATAGGAGAGCAAACAGCAGAGAAGATTAAAATAGAGATAGGAAATTGCATACCTCTTGGAGAGGAAAAAGAAATGGAGGTAAGAGGAAGAGACCTTGTAAGGGGGGTTCCAAGAACTATAAGGATTAATTCCTCTGAAGTTAGAGAGGCTTTAAAAGAGCCTCTTTCACAGATAGTAGATGCTACCAAAAAAGCTCTTGATAAAACTCCTCCTGAGCTTTCTTCGGATATTATTGACAGGGGGATTTTTTTAACAGGTGGGGGTGCTTTGCTTAAAAATTTAGATGCCTTATTACAGGAAGCAACAGGTCTTCCTGTTAGAATTGCGGATGATCCAAGGACTTGTGTGGTAAGGGGGGCTGGTAAAATTCTTGAGAATTTATCTTTTTATGAAAAAGTTCTTTTAAAGGAAAGAAAGAAAATTATTGAATAAAAATTTTTTTGCATTTTTATTAATTCTTCTTTCTCTCCTTTCCTTTAAAAAAAATTTTAAGGATTTTCTTGATAGAAAAATAGAAAGTTACATTTTTTATCCCTATTTATTTCTTTATAATGAAATACATTCTTTTTTTTATATAAGAAAAGAAAAAATTGAGGGCTTGAAGTTTTCTTTGAGAAAAAAAGAGAATGTCCCAATATTTGTTAATTTTCCCCTTTATTATGATAACTTTCCATATCCAGAAAATATTATAATTAAGGGAAAAGGTGAAAAAGGCGATGTTGTTGTTTCAAAGGCAGGGCTTGTTGGAAAAGTAGTAGAAAAAAACGGAGACCTTTTAAAAGTAATAACAATTTTTAATAAGGAATTTAAATGTTCCTTGATTTCAAAGTATAATATTTTATCTTTATACCAAGGAACTGGCGAATTAAGAGGAATAGTAAATTTTTATCCAACCTGGGGAGAATTAAAAAAAGGAGATACTCTTTATACTTCTGGTTTAACTGAAAATTTTCCTAAGAATATTCCTGCTTTTATTGTGGATAGTTTTGTTGAAAAAAAAGGTGAAATATTCTATGAAATATATGTTAGGCCTGTATGGAGACCTGAGAAGTATGAATTTTATTATACTATCCCTCCTAAACCATGATTAAATTTTTAATTTTTATTTTTAATTCCTTTTTTTTGTTACCTTTTATAAGAATTTTTTTTCCTGAATTTTTTATTGATTTGCCTTTTATATTAACTTATTTTCTAATTATTGATGAAATTAAATTAATTAATTTTTTTTATCTTTTTATTTTTGGTATTTTAAATGATTATTTTTCTAAAGTACCCCTTACTTTTTTAATTCTTTTAATTTATTTTGCTTATGGTTATTTAAGAAACAAGATAAATTTTTCTCTTTTAATTACTAAATTATTAAGAGATTTTTTCTTATTTATTCCTTTAATTTTTTTTAAAGGATACACACTTTTTCTTTTTTCCTTTTTAATTTTCTTTATAATACATAATGTGCCATGGAAAAGGATTTTAATGATAAAATTTTAAAGTTCTTTTTAATTTTTCTTTGTTTTTTATTTATTTATAAACTTTTTGAATATCAGGTATTAAAAGGAGAATTTTTTGAAAACAAAGCAATAGAGATTAAATCAAAAAAAATAAGGATTCCTTCTAAACGGGGTAAAATACTTGATAGAAATGGTATAGTTTTATCATTCTGGAGAACAGGTTTCAGATTGTTAAAAGAGGATTCAGTTTATATGGAAGATGTTCAATTTGATGAGATTGCAAAATATCTTGAAGATCCAGATTCTTCAAAATATTTTAGTGTTTATACACATCTTTACAGATTCTATCCCTTCAAACACCTTTTTGCACAAACAATCGGGTATACAGGATTGCCACAAAAAATTGATGTTGAAAAGGGAATAGATCCTCTTTTAAGAGTAGGCAAAAGTGGTCTTGAAAAATTTTATGATGATATATTAAGGGGAAAAGATGGTTTTAAGTTTATTTTAATTGATGCTAAGGGCAGGGTATATAATAAGGAAACAAGACCACCTATTGAAGTTATTGATGGTAAAGATATAGAAGTTTCTCTTGATATTGAACTTGGAAAATATATTGACTCTATATTTAAACCTTATGTAAAGGGGGCATGTGTTATACTTGATCCTAACACAGGGGAAGTATATGCTTTATATTCAAAACCTTCTTTTGACTTAAATCTTCTTACTGGAAAAACTGAAAAGGAAGAATTAGAAAAAATTATTAGTGATTCACTTAATCCTCTTTTAAATAGATGTATTCAGGGACTTTATCCTCCTGGAAGTATTTTTAAAGTTATAACAGCTTTAATTGCCCTTGAAAAGGGATTGATTGATACAAATGAGGTAATAAAATGTAATGGTGAGTATAAATTTGGCAATAGAATTTTTAAAGACTGGAAGGAGGAAGGCCATGGATTTGTTAATTTTTATAAGGCTATAGAAGTTTCCTGTGATGTTTATTTTTATGAATTGTCGAAAAGGATAGGTTTAAAGAGATTTTTAGATTATTTTCAGAATTTAAAAATTTTTGAGAAAACCGGAATAGACCTTCCTGAAGAAAAAAGGGGCTTCTTTCCTACTTTTTCTTATTTTGAAAAAAAATACGGTAAGTATGGTTATGGGGAAGGTAATGCATTAAATCTTGGGATAGGTCAGGGTGAAATTCTTATGACCCCTTTACAGATTGCCTTACTTTTTTCAGCAATAGCACTTGATGGCAAAGCTAAAAGACCTCACATTTTAAAGAACATAAATACAGAATATTTTGAATTGCCATTTAAAATAGAAAACATAAAAATTTTAAAAAGAGGTATTTTCAGAGTAGTTCAGGGAGAAAAAGGGACAGGTAGGCTTGCAAGTATAAAGGGAATAAATATTGGGGGTAAAACAGGAACAGCTCAAAATCCGCTTGGTAAAGATCATGCACAGTTTGTAGCTTTTTTCCCTTTAGAAAATCCAAAGTTTGTTATTTATTTAATAGTGGAAAATAGCGGAATGGGTGGTGAAATAGCTGCTCCAATGGCGGGTAAAATCATAAATTGGATTAATGAGAGGTATCTTAAATCCCTATAATAGAATTTTTATTCCCTATCTTTTTATTTCTATTCTTGGAATTTTAAATATTTATTCAGTTTCAAGATCTTTTGGTGATTACCTTTTTTACAGGCACATAACCTATTTTTTTCTTGGGTTAGGAGTATTTATTTTTTTAAGTAGAGTAAAATTGCCTGAATGGAAGGAATTTTCATATATATTTTTTTCTATAAGTATTTTTCTTCTTTTGTTTGTTTTACTAAAGGAAAAGGGAATTAAAAGGTGGCTTTTTATAGGGAATTTTTCTTTTCAGGTTTCTGATGCCTGTAAACCGCTTTTAATCTATTTTCTCTCCATGGCTTTTTATTTTAACAAAAAAAGAGGATACATTGATTCCTTTAAACTTTTATTTTTGCATATCCTTCCCTTTTTTCTTATTCTTATTGAACCTGATCTCGGTTCTGCCTTTTTTTACATTTTTCTTTTTGCCTTCTATCTTATCTTTTCTTCTTTTAATATAAAAGTAAAACTTTTTTATATTTTTGCTTTTTTATCCTTAATTTTTTCCCTTAATTTTTTTGCCTTTTTTATTTTTTCTTCTTTATTAATGCTTTTTATTATAATTTTCTCAAAGTTTCCAATGGGTGATAAAATCTTATTAACTTTTTCTATATTAATACCCGGTTTAACAGTCCCTTTTATTTATAATAACCTTTTGAAAGAATACCAGAGGAAAAGGATAATGTATTTTTTAAATCCTTCAGAGGACCCAAAAGGAGCTGGATGGCAGATTTTACAGGGTAAACTTGCAATAGGCTCAGGTGGAATTTTAGGAAAGGGTTTTTTAAAAGGTTCCCATAAATCTCTTGCTTTTTTACCGCAGGCTCATTCTGATTTTGCCTTTGCTTCCTTTGCTGAAGAATTTGGGTTTATAGGCTCATTTCTCTTAATTTTGCTTTACTTTTCTCTTTTAAGCGGAATTTTAAATATTTTAAAGGAAAAAGAAGGATTTTCCTATTTTTTTATACTTGGAATCTTTGCTTCAATATTTTATTCCTTTTTGGTAAATATTGGTGGGGTTATTGGGTTTCTTCCTGTAACAGGTATACCACTTCCTTTTTTTTCTTATGGAGGCACAAATTTTGTAATTCACAGTCTGCTTTTAGGCTTAGTTCTCTCTTTCAGAAAGTAATTTAAAAATATCAAGATACTTACTTTTTTTAAAATTAAATTAAAATTAAATTTTCCAAGAGTGGACAATTTTAATTATTTCTTTAAGAGTTTCAATATCTGTTTCAGGTAGGATTCCGTGTCCAAGGTTAAATATAAATCCTTGAAAGTTTCTTCTTTCCATTTCAATTTTATCAAGTTCTTCTTTTATTTTTTCAAATTTTGAAAATAAAATTGCAGGGTCAAGGTTTCCCTGTATTGAGTGTTTTTTCCCAAAAAATTTAATTGCAAAGTTAATAGGTACTCTAAAATCAATTCCTATTGTTTCGCATTCCAGTTCTTCAATAATACCTGCGAGGTGAGCACTTGATAATGAAAAGTAAATTCTTATTTTTCCCCTTAAATTCTTAAAAATATCTTGAATAAAGGGAAAAATATTTTTAATATAAATTTCAGGAGTCACTGCTCCTACCCAGGAATCAAAAATCATTAAAGCGTCGCATCCAGCGTCTGATTGTAATTTTAAAAAATCTTCAATTCCTTTTGAGATTTTTTTTATTAAGAAATTCCATTCTTCTTCTTTCCTGTAAATGAATTTTCTTGTTTCCGGAAAATCCCTTTTATAACTTTTTTCTATGATATACGATAAAAGTGTAAAGGGTGCTGCTGTAAAACCTATTAAAGGAACTTCAAGTTCTTTTTTTAAAATTTTTATTTCCTCTTCTATGAATTTTAATTCCCTGTAATCAAAATTTTTTATATTTCCTTTTAATATTTTTGGACCTTCATCTTTTTCATATTCAAAATCAATTCCAAATCCCCACAAGATCACAAGTAGGTCAGAAAATAAAATTGCTGCATCAAGATCAAGATATTTAAAAGGTAAAAGTGTAACTTTTGCTGCAAGTGTTGGATTTTTTATAAGTTCTTTCATACTGTATTTGTTTCTCATTTCAGCATATTCAGGGATATATCTACCAGCCTGTCTCATAAACCAAACAGGGACTTTTTCAGGTTTTTGTTTTAGACTGGCTAAGATAAAATCTTTTTTCATCTTAAAAAAATCATTGATAGGTAAATTATAACCAGTTGCAACAGTAAGTTAATTCTTGCTATAAAAAGAGTAAGTTTATAATATTTAGAAGGCTTCTTTTCAAGTGCTGCTCTTTTAGCAATAAAAAAATCGTGTATGAATTTTAAAATAATTACAACAAAAAAAATTGAAAGTTTTAATTTCATAATGGTATTTATATAGCCCCATCTTTTCAAAAGAAGATATAAACCGGTTAAAAAAAGAATAATTACTGAAATCCAGCTTCCTACTCTGAAGGTTTTTCCAAGTGCTCTAAATCCTGGAATAAGTTTTTCATCCTTATATATTTTTCTTATTGTGTATCCAAAGGAAAAAAATAATAAATTTCCTCCAACCCAGTACAGGGCTGAAATTATATGAAGGTAAATGAAAAAATATTCAATTATTTCTTTCATTGTTTTATAATTATCTTATGTTAAGAAAATTGCTTTTAATTTTTCTAATTTTTTTCTTTTTGCTTTTTCTATCCTATTTATTAATAATTCTCTATCCTTACAGTAAATCCCGAATTCTTGAAATAGTTAAAAAGTTTGGTTTTTTTGCTCCTTTTGTTCTTATTTTTTTTCATTCCTTTCAGGTAATAGTAGCACCTATTCCAGGGCAGGTTTTTCCCTTTATTATGGGTTTTCTTTATGGAGCCTATTTAGGTTCAATAATGGCTATAACTGGTAATTTAATCGGCTCCTTTACTTCTTTTTTTCTTGGAAAGTTTGGTGAAAGAAAGCTTGTAAGTACCAATAAGTTAAAGGCTTTAGAAAATTATAGAATAAAGATAGTTTCAAGAAGTATTTTATGGCTTTCTTTACTTTTTATCCTTCCTATTCCAGGTCTTCCAAAAGACCTTTTATGTTATTTTGCTGGATTTATAGGTGTTAAGGAAAAAGATTTTTTATTATCTCTTTTATTTGGAAGAATACCAATTGAAATTCTATGGGTTCTTGCTGGTTCTGGTGTTTATAAATTTTTCATTCCACCGAATTGAGAAGAAATGTGACATCTTCCCTTTTCCCCCAACCGAAATGTTTTTCACTTAAAAGAAAAATTTTTTCTATTAAAAACTCAAAAAAGGAAAATTCCCCTCTTTTTTCTATTATATCTTTTAAAGGTAATCTTCCCTCTGCAGTTGGGAATCTTTTAATATAAACTTTTAAACCTTTTAAATTTTCTTTTCCTTTTAAAATTTTTACTTTTCCCTCCATTTGAATTCCCCTTAAGGGTCTTAAAACTTTCGGATAAATAGCAGCGCTTATTTGAGGATTTTTCTCAAGATTTACTGCATGTCTTGTTGATTTCCTTGAAAGGAAATAAATTTTGTTCTTACCGTCCCAGGCAAAAATAACAGGTGTTGCCCAGGGTTTATCTTCAAAGGATGTTGCAAGAACCATAATTTTTTCTTCTTTAAGAAGTTCATAAAGAATTTTTTTTATTTCATCTTTTTCTTCTTTTCTTAACACTTTTAGGTCCATTTATTTTTTACCATATTTGTTTTTTATTTCAGGAATCCATTTTTTGATATTTTTAATTCTTGTATTATGTGAAGGATGAGTTGATAAAAATTCTGGAATTTTACCCTTTGACTCTTTTTCCATTTTTTCCCAGAAATTTAATGCTTTTTCAGGGTCAAACCCAGCTTTTGTCATAAAAATAAGACCCATATAATCGGATTCTTCTTCCTGTTCTCTTGAAAAAGGTAAGAGAACACCAACCTGAACACCTACTCCGTATGCTACTTTTGCCATTTCAATAGTCTGACTTCTTTTTTTCTTTAAAGCCATATCAAGAGTAATACCACCCAGCTCTGCAAGAAGTAATTGGCTCATTCTTTCTCCTCCATGTCTTGCAACAACATGAGCTATTTCGTGACCAAGAACACAGGCAAGTTCATCTTCACTTTCTATTAATTTTAAAAGTCCTGTATATACACAAACTTTTCCTCCAGGAAGTGCAAAGGCATTAATAACTTTATCATTTTCAATTACTCTAAATTCCCAGTTTTCCTTTATACCTATTCCACCTTCACTTATAATTTTCATACCCACCTTTTTAACAAGTTCATTATATTCTTGATTTTCAGAGAATTTTTCAGTTTTAGAAATTTCTAAAAAACTTTCTCTCCCAAGCTCTCTTTCAGTTTCTAAGGGGAAAAGAATAAGCTGCTTTCTACCAGTATAAGGAACAGTTCTACAGGAGAAAAATATAAATACAAAAAAAAGAGAGAAATTTATTTTTTTAAAAATTTTCATATTTTATTATAAAATAAAAACCCCGGGCTACGACCTACTCTCCCGTACCCTTGCGGGCACAGTACCATCGGCCCTGGAGGGCTTAACTTCCGTGTTCGGAATGGGAACGGGTGTTTCCCCTCCGGTATGGTAGCCCGAGGATATAATTATAATATATTTTTTTAAAAATTTCAAGTTTTTATTAATGTGAGTGAATTTATAAAAGAAATTTGGGAATTATTTACAAAGTTTTATAGTTTTATATATAATTTTAATTAAATGAAAAATATTTCTCCTGCCTTTAAAAATATTGTGCTTTCAAAAATAGTGAAGATTAGTGAAATTGTTAGAGAGAAAAAGGAAGAATTTGAAAAAAGTAAAGGTAAGCCTTTTATTCAGTTTCAAAGAGGGGATATAGGAATACCAACACCGGATTATATTAAAAAAGCTGTTAATGATGCTCTTCAAAAAGGTCTTACAAATTATCCAAAATCAGGCGGTGAAAATTTCTTTAAAGATGCTGTCATAGAACACTTAAAGGAAATGGGAATAAAAAATATAGGAAGGGAAAATATAATGGCAACTTATGGAGGCCAGGAAGGTCTTCAGCTTGTTTTTTCTCTTTTCAGGGGTTCAAAATGCATTGCCTTTTCACCGTGCTGGAGCTGTATGCTTGATAATATTTTTCCATATTCAGAAACAAATTATAAACTTCTGCCTTTAAAGGAAAATTTTGAAATAGATTTTGAAAAATTTGAGAAAAGTATTAAAAATGCTGAAATATTATATCTTAATAACCCCCATAATCCAACAGGTAAAGTTTTTACTTACGAAGAACTTGAAAAAATAAATTATTTATGTAAAAAAAATGATGTTTTAATTGTTTCTGATGAAGCATATAAAGATATACTGTTTGACGGAAATAAATTTTACAGCATGCTTAAATTTGATAATGATAATGTTTTATCTGTTTTTACTTTCTCAAAAACCTTTTCTGCAACAGGTTTCAGGATAGGTTATACTGTTTCAAGGATTCCCTCAATAATTGAAAAAATGACACTTGGGGACTACAGTCAAACAGCAGGGGTTGTAACTTTTCTTCAATATGCCTTTAAAGAGGCTCTTTTGAATAAAAAAGAAAGGGAAAAATGGTTAAATAGCTTTTTAAAGGAACTTAAAGAAAGAAGAAATGTAGCTTATGAGGAACTCAAAAGTTTCATAGATGATGTTTATAAACCGGGCGGAACTTTTTATTTTTTTATTGATTTAAAAAAATTAATAAAAAAGAAAATAAAAAGGGATATTGAGGATTACATAGTAAATTCACTTATAGAAGAAGGTGTAGCAGTAACCCCGGGTTCTGCCTTTGGTAAAGATTTTTCAGGGTATGCGAGAATTTCAATTTCAACCCTCGGAAAGGAGCTTATAAGAGAAGGAATAAGAAGAATTAAAAATTTCTTTTTAAATAATTAAAAAAAATTTAAATTTGAAATTTTTCTAATTTTATATTATAATATTAATTATGAATATTTCTTTAAATTTAGAATCTTTAAAAAAGAAATTTAATCTTAAGGCTTTATATTTAATAATGGAAAAAGAAGGAACTCTTTATCTTGGGGTAAGAGGTGGTAGTAAAGATTTTGAAAAATTTATTTATGAAAATTGGGGTGATAAGGTTAAAATTTTTAAAAAGCCTAAGGAAGAGATAAATTTTGTTATAGGTGAGAAAATTTTAGGTTATATAAAAGGTCACGGAGGGGATATTGGAATAGAGGATATAGATGAGGAAAAGGGTGTCATTTATGTTGATTTAAAAGATGCCTGTTCTTGTTGTCCCCATTCTGTTTATACTCTCACATCAGGTATAAAAAGGGTTTTAGTTCAATTTATTCCCTGGGTAAAGGAAGTAAAACCTGTAAATGAAACCAGGGAACCTCAGTTTAATTTTAAACTTGTTGAACTTATAAAACAAGGAGGTAAAAAATGATAAAAAATAAAGATAGTCTTTTGAAGGAAATTGAGGATTTCATTTTAAATGATATAAGACCAAGGATAAAGATGAGCCCTGGAATTGAGGATGTGATTGTCTGGGTTAAAGATGTTGATAATAAGAAAGGAACTATTCAGATGGGGGTGGCTCTTGGAGATTCAACTGGATGTTCTCCCTTCTGTGGTTGTGCTGCAAGACAGATAACAGAAATTATTTTTGAAGAACTAAGAAAAAAATTCCCCCAATTAAAAAAAGCAGTGGGAATAGCTGAACTTCCACCTGAAGATTATTTAAAGAAGTGGGCTGAAGTATAGTGAATTATTTGAGCAATAAAAGATACTTTAAAAAGTGTAGGTTACTTTAACTTTAGAATTTTATTAATATAAATTTTAATTGGGAACATTATGGAAAATTTATTCGTATTATAATATTATAAATAAGAGGAGGAAAAACAATAAAAAATATTATAGCCAAGATAATCTCAAGTTTAATGAAGGGTTTGAATGCTGGGGAAAAAAGGGGATGGCTTGGAGTAAATGCCTATGAACCTGCTGAGGAAATAAAAATTGCCCTTTCAATTGATTATGGAGTAATCGTTAAGGATGTTATAGAAGATTCACCTGCTTATAAAGCTGGGATTAAAAAGGGTGATATTAAAATCCTCTTAAAAAGGTTGAAATAGAGATTATGAGAAAGGGGAAAAATATGAAAATTGAAGTTACTCTTGGTGAGAAAGAAAAGGAGAAATTTGTTATTGAGAAAACACTTAAAAAAATAATTGAACCTGGTCATGAGTTTGAAATCAGGGAACCTAAAAAAATACATGAGGAAATTGAGAAAGAAATGAAATACTATATTACTTCAAAAGAAGAAATAGAGAAATTATAAGGAGAAATTGAAAAATTAAGGGAATTGAAAAACTGGAGAAAAATAAATAACTTTAACCTATATAATCGTCGTAGATAGTTTCGAGTCTTAATTTATGTTTTGCTTCTTCTTTTGCAAGAGAATTAAGTAGTTCTCTTATATCTTCATTTTCAGATTTTTCAGCAAGTTCTGTATATAAAGTAAAGGCAAGTTTTTCTCTTTTCATTGCAAAAATTAAAACATCCTGAAAATCAAAATCTTCTTTTAATTCTGTACTTATGAGTGTATCTGAAATTTTTAAATCAGGAACTTTCTCACTTTTTGGAGTTAAAATGATTTTCCCTTCTTTGAAATCAATAAGTTTCTGTTTATGCTTTAATTCTTCTTCTCTAAGTTCTTCAAAGATTTTTTTTAAGTGTTTATCTTTTGTTTTTTCCCTTAATTTGTTATAAATATTGTATGCTTCCTCTTCTTTTTTAATTGCAAATTCTATGATTTCATCGATTGAGTTAAATTTCATAGTTTTTATTCCTTTTTAATCTTTATCAAAGTTTTCAAGCAAACTTATAAAAGTATCGTGATGTTCTTCTTCATCTTCCAGAATTTCTTTAAAAATAAAACTTGTTGTGTAGTCTCCTTCCTCATCTGCTTTTTTAATTATTTTTTTATAAAGATCAATTGCCATCTCTTCATCTTTTTTGTCCTGTTCAAGCATTTCTTTTAGATTTTTTCCCACATTAATGGGAAGAGGATTTGTTGTAGGCATACCACCGAGATAAAAAAGTCTTTCTGCGATTTTTTCAGCATGTTTCATTTCATCAATTGCTATTTTTTTAAATTCATCCTTTATTGCAAAATGTTTAGGTCCACTCCATAAAACATGTTGCCACATATACTGAATACAAACCTGCAATTCAGCTGCTATTGCTTTATTTAAAAGTTCAAGTAATTCTTTGGATGGCATTTAAATATCCTCCTTTTAAAATTTTACTGGATTTGAACCTTTTTAAGGACCTAAATGCATTAAAGGATTTTCAATATCGTAATCTTCAAATTTAAGCGCATTTTCTTTTTCTATCTCAAATATCTTGTAATGTCCTAATTCCATTGAGGCAATATAGTTGATCATAATAGCTGTTTCAGGTTCTTCTTTAAAATATGTAGCAAGAGAAATATAAAAGTCATAGGCATTTTTCTCAGCCTGCATAGCCATTTCAAAAATTTCACTTATTTTAATTTTTTCAGACTTAATATTTATTTGGGGTAATGGAACAGGTGATTTTTCTGGAAGTAATAATCTTTTTCCAGGGAATCTATTTTTATAAATTGATTCAAAGGTTTCTTTATGCTTCTGTTCTTCCTGGGATAGAAATTTTAATTTATCCTTTAAGAAAGCATTTTTAACCTTTCTACTTAAGCTTTCGTATAGTTCTCTTGCTTCTATTTCACTTTTTATAGCAATAGAAAGTAGTTCTTCAAGGTTATACTGTGATAAATCCATTTTAACCTCTAAAGTTTAAAATTTAATTTCCTTTGAATTTGCCCACAAACCGTGAATATTGCAGTATGAGAAGGCAAAAATTTCACCATTTTTTTCGGTTTTAAAATCAAAAATAACAATAGGTTCTGTATAGACAGTACTTGTATCAGGTCCCTGGGTTGAAGAACCGTGAGATAAAAATTCAAACCTCCCAAGGTGATAAGGAAATTTTTCGCCATTAGGAAGGAAAAAGACATCAATCCATGATATGTGATGTTGGGTGGTATTAGGATGGGATATTTCTTTTCCAACACTCACTTCAATTCTTATTTTTTCTCCCTTTTTTACTTCACCTATTATTTCTATTACCGGGGAATGCTTTTCTTTTTTCCAGTCTGCACTTTGGAATAATTCTTTAAAGTGGTGCATATTTACCCTCCTTTTTATTTGAATTATTATTATATTTTATGTGGAAAGATTTTTTCAATAAATCTTTATATATAGGTAATTATTTTTTTTATTGGTATATGTTAATGATTTAGAATGTAACATTGTTGATTGATATAACAAAGAAAAGGTATTGATAGTTTTAAATTATATTACAGGGTCTCACAGGATTTTTTAAAGAACTTTTCCTATGAAATTAAAGTCAGAAATAAAGATGGGTATCTTTTCTATGTATTTGCAGAATAGATAGGAGAATTAAACTCTTTTAATAACTTCTGATAGAAGTATTTCAAGTCTTTTATTTCCTTCGTCAATTATTCTCTGTGTTTCCATTATAAATTTTTCAAGTCTTTTATTTCCTTCATCAATCATCTTCTGAGTTCTTTCAAGTATTTTTTCTGTATCTTTTTTACTTTCTTCAATCATTTTCTGTGTATCTTTTTTACTTTCCTCAATTATCCTTTCTGTATCTTTTTTACTTTCATCAATCATTCTTTGTGTTGCTTCAATCATCTTTTTTGCTCTTTCATCCTCTTTTTGTATAAGTTTGTTTGTAAAGTAAGATAGTATAAGGGGTTGGATTAAAGCAAGAACTCCTAAAATTATTGCAAGAATATTTATTGTTTCGGCTGTAATATTTTAATTTTAAAATAAAGATTTATATAAAATCATCTTTTCTCAAAAATTTTAAGGATTTGAACCTTATAATTTTCTTATCTTCTATACCTAAAGTTTTTTCATCTTATTAAAATTACTTTTTTCTGAAATTTTTGTTTTCCGGTTTGAAGACTTAGAAAATAAATTCCCTTTGCAAGTTTTGTATGAATTTTTATTTTTTCACCTTCACTTATTTTTCCCCTTGGTAATGTAAATATCCTTTGTCCCAAGACATTATACAGGTTTATTTTCACATCAGAATCTCTCTTTAAAGTGTAATTAATGTGTATTTCATTGTCTTTTATGATATTTGGAGATACACTGAAGAAAGTTATTTTGTTATTTTTTTCACTTACTTCTTTTATATGAACCATATTCCAGTATCGTGCATAAGCAGTATCAGAGTATTTGCGGAGTTTGGTGACGGAAGTTGCTCCAAGTATTGCAAAAGCAGTAATAATACTATCCTGGGGATTTATATTAAAAGGTCCTGCTGAAATACAGGTTGACCAGTCATAAGGTCTATCTGAGAAAAGAACTTTTATTGTTCCGTTCATAAATTGGAACTGGATATTATCAGGTAATCCACCATAAGGATACACATATTGAGCATGATCAATTAATGAATGATTTATCTTTCCTGAATTTCTTGGTGGGTCAATCACTGCTGAACCCATAACAACATTTCCGTAATACATATAGGCTAAATTCCGAATTGTATCAACTCCTCCCACATTCTGCTCATAATTTCCAATATCCCAATCAAGAAAGATTGCAGAATACAGATTATTAACAGTGGTATTTCCTCTATTTTTTATAGTAAATTTATAAATAACAAAATCATCAGCACTTGTATCTCCCCATGCAAAAGTTTCCTGTTTAACTAAAATATTTTTAGAAGAGGGATGACCTGAATCATCATAGAGTGCAATTGTGTATTCATCAGAAAAAGGACCTGGTTCATATAATCTTACTTTTCCTTCTGGATCTAATGTTATCCAATCTTGATCATCACCTTCTTGATTGTAATATCTATCAACAACAAAGGATGTAGAATTTCCAATTGCAAAACTGCCGTAATATAAATGACTTGGAGAAGTTTTTGGATAATGGCAGCCCCTGCCATAAATCATTGGTGGATATGAACTCATATAACCAATTGAACCATTCCTTGTTACAGATAAAACTATATTTCCTGTATCATGTGTTACAAAATCAAATCCAGGTATTCCTATATAAGTTTTAAAGAATTTTGTTGATGAATATTCCTGAGCATTTATTTCAAGAGTAAAAAAAACTTCAGAACCCCATGGAGCATCATAAGAGGCAAAAATTTTATAAGGATCACTTGCATTATCTGCACTATCCCCTGGATAAATATCCCCAAAGGATGATATGGAATCAATTATTGATACATATGGGTTTTGTGTTTTTAAAACCCCATAAGTATTCACCGCTGGTCCGCCACCTAAATTTTTTAGATTGATAGTTATACTTGAATTCTCCCCTGGTTCCCATATTCCGTTCTGGTTTTGGTCATCTCTTTGGAGAGAAAGTAAATAAATGAATGGTTCATTAGGAGAAGGTGTATTTAAAAGGGCCTTATAGATATTTAAAATACCCCATCCATAATCAAAATTTGGGCAAGGCTCTACTGGTCGAGAAGAATTTACAAGGATATTGTATAAATCATTTGGAGTTAGGTTTGGATTTTTTTGAAGTAATATTGCTACTGCTCCTGTAACATGCGGGCATGCCATTGATGTGCCACTCCAGGCTTGGTAACCTCCTCCTGGAACAGCTGATCGCACATAGACGCCTGGTGCTGATATATCAGGTTTAATTAAATTCCAATCAGGACGATACCAATACTGGGGATCGTTCCATGGATATGCATCAGGAGCAGGACCACGGGAAGAAAAGTTTGCAATTACATCATTTATATCTGTGGCTCCAACTCCAATAACGGTAGGAAAATTTCCAGGTGTGTTAGCAGTTCCATAATTTGGACCACTATTTCCATTGGCAAATACAGGGAAAATCCCCATTGATTTCCATGTCAGAATTATTGGCCAGAAATGCAACTCAAGGCGACCACCACCCCAAGAATTACTAACTGCTCTTATATCAACTCCACTTTCTTTCCAGTCAACAATCTTTTGCATGCAAGGATCAATCCATTCATAGTAACCTATCCCACCTGAGAACCCTTTTGCTGCTACAAATTTTAAATCTGGTGCAACTCCTATATCATCCTGAAATGGACCGAAGCCATCTCCTCCACATATTGTTCCCATCGTATGTGTTCCATGTCCATCATCATCATAAGGAGAAGATTGTCCATAAACTCCATCAAACCAATAGGGAAAAAGCCATTTATTTTTTAATGCAGGATGGGAGGTATCAACACCTGAATCAATGTGTCCTATTATAATTCCCTGACCTGTATAACCTGCCATCCAGCAAGAATCTGCTCTAACGCGCAGAATATTCCATTCAACAGTATTTTTTGCCATTCTTCTTTTTTCTTTTTCAATTATACCATCAAGTATTATCTTTTCGTTTCCGCATATAAACCATATATCATTTAATTTTTCAAGGGTATAGATCACAGATTTTGTAGCTTTAATATGAAAACCATTAAAAACCCAGAATCTTTTCAGAATTTCATATTCATCGGATTTAAAATTATTTTTCAGGAATTCAATAATTTTATTTTGTGAATTTTCAGCTATACTTTTAAAAATTTTTGCTTTTTCTTTATATGAAAGATTATCAACTTCTTCATAAGGGTATATAGTTGAAAGGTGGACAATGGCAAATACCTTATCCTTATTACCAGCTTTTTCAAGTTCTTTTTTTAATTCAGATGTTATTTTCCCTTCAAGGGGTAAAGGAGGTAAAATTCCAAAAAAAGAGAGTAGCAAAAAATTCATAATTTTTCTCCTATTTTAATAAGATAACTTTTTTAACTTCTTTTTTGTTTCCTATGGATGCCTTAATAAAATAAGCACCGGTTTTTAGCTTTTTACCAGAATCAGATTCACCATTTAAGATGATGAAGCTTTTATCTTTTAAATTAAACTTTTTGATAACACTTCCCTTTATGTCAAGTATTTCTAAACTTAAAGGCGAATTAAGAGATTTTAGAATTTCAGGGTTTAATAGTATTTTAATTTCATTTTTAGAGATATTCTGTGAAAGAACAAAAAGGTTAATTTCCTTATGTTTTTCTTTTTCTGAGATATTAGTGTAGCCAAATCTGTATCTAAAAATACCTCCTTTTGTTGTTAC
Organism: candidate division WOR-3 bacterium; assembly: GCA_039803925.1. Lineage (NCBI taxonomy): Bacteria > Pseudomonadati > Caldifarciminota > Caldifarciminota bacterium. Next base: position 36,063 of record JBDRZL010000016.1, read on the forward strand.
ATAAATTATTGAATCCTCACTCCATTCTACTCTGTGAATATAAGGATTGGGAGGAACTGGGAATTCTTCCCATGTTAATCCACCATTATATGATATGTAAAGTTGAGCAGGAGAACCACCACCTACCTCAAAATAATCCAACAAGTATGCTGAGTAGTATAATACCTGAGGGTAATTTACACAAACCAAAATAGTTTCAGGGGAGGATGGTTTGAAACAGATATCAAATATACCAAAAGAAGGAAAAGAAGCGATAGGGAAGTAAGTTTCTCCTCCATCCATACTTTTAAAGAGCCTATTCCAGTTGTCAGCTGCCAGAATAATATTAGGATTTTGAGGGTAAACAGCTATTGCTGTGCCTATCATGCCAATAAATTCTCCGCTTCTAAAGATTTTCTGCCAAGTTGTGCCCTGATCTTGACTTTTCTTTGCAAGACAAGAATCCCTGTCAGGCCCAAATGGTGGACGTTTAGTTGCAAAAATCGTCTGGTCTGGGCTAATTGTGATACCGGACCAGTATGCTGCTGGATACAAAATCTGATTAAAAGTCAAAGCACCATCAGAACTTTTATACACAAAGTTGTTTGAATTTGTAACGTATATATTAGAGAAAGTATCCATTACAATTTTCCCAACTCCGGCAGAGCTTCCACTTAAAGTGGATCTATAACTCCATGTTTGTCCTGAATCTACGCTTCTGTAAAATTTGGAAGCTCTGCCAATAATATCTGTAGGATATGGATATGATACATAGATTTCATTTAAATTTTTAGGGTTAATAGCAATAGTATTAAACTTTAAATCAGCATTTGAGATTCCATGATTTTTAAGTGTCCAATTTTTACCTCTGTCGTTAGATATAAATATACCATTTGCCAAAGAAGTTACATATATTTTATTTTTATTTAAGGGATGTATTGTAATTCCATAGGTATAAGGGGCTCTAAGACCTTCATTAAGAAGAGTCCATGTCATGCCTCCATCGGTTGATTTATATAAACCTTGAACATTTGAAATGTAATATGTAAGGGGTTGTGAGGGATCCTGAATAATACGTGAAGCATAAGGAATTTTCATACCAGAGTTTGAAGAAAACCAGCTTTGACCTCCATCAATACTTTTATAAATACCTCCCTTATCTGCAGCAATAAACATTAAATCAGGATAATCTTTGTCTATGAGTAATTCAGAAAAATAAGAAACTGGAAGTGAACCCCAAGGCAAGCTACCAACTTGAAACCAGTTTTCTCCTTTATTTAAACTTTTTAAAACATAAGTTTCATTTACACTTCTGGCTAAACAATAAATAATATTACTGTCTGAAGGATGGAAAGCAAAGCCATAACAATCTTGATAGGGACTTTCATAAACCTGATACCAACTTTCTCCATAATCCGTGCTTTTATATATGACACCATACCAATAACCAGAACCTGATCTTTCACCACCAGCAAAAATAATATTGGGATAAAAAGGATGAATTGCAAAATCGTGAACATCTACATCTGAAGGTAATGATAGCTGTTGCCAAGTGAAACCGCCATCTGTGCTTTTAAATCCAGGACCATCTAAATCTCTATTGCAGATAAAAATTAAGTTATCATTTTGTGGATGAATTCTTATTGGATAGTTAAAAACCTCAGTTCCTCCTAACTGAATCCAGGTTTGTCCACCATCCATTGTTTTATATAAACGTGTGTTATAATAAAAATGGAATCCAAGTCCAATAGTCCCAGTAAAAACATAAATAATGTTTTCATCTTGTCTGCTAACAGCTATATCCCAGATAGGTGCAAATGGACCTGAATGAAAAGAAAAAGTATTACCTCCATCAGTGCTTTTCCATATTCCACCGTAATAAGTTCCTAAATAAAAAACACCTGTTGATGAGATATCAAAGGCATAGACTATTGCACCATTAGGAGATATGTTTTCCCATTCTGCCTTCAGGCTCCCAAAAAAGAAGAGCCCTATTATTACTATAAGGCTTATTTTATTTTTACCCATAAGATACCTCCTTTTTACACTAAATAATAAATTTAAAAATGCCCATAATTTTTATCTTTTAATTTAAAAAAATATTGTGGCACAATTTATTTTATTTAAGAATAATTTTACTTGACTTTTTTTTATTGTTTATTTTATAATTTTTCCACAAAATATGACAAATAATTTAATTATACCTATAAAAGTAATTGAACATTATCTTAATAATGGTTCATTAAGAAAGACTGCTAAGAATTTTAATATACATTACAACACCCTTTGGAAATGGGTAAAAATATATAAAAATCAGGGGTTTAAGGAGCAAGGAAAATTTGATGAACGAATTTTTTATGGATATAGAAGACCCTGGAACAGGATAAAGAGGGATTTAGAGGAGAAGATTGTTTTATTAAAGGAAAGGGACCCGGCATTAACTTTAAAAAAGGCAAAAGAAATTTTAGAAAAGGAGAATATAAAAATATCAATAAAGGGTATATGGGGGGTATGGAAAAGATACGGTTATGCAGGTTTTAAAAAGGAGAAAATCAGTAATAATTTTGTTGAATATGTTTCCTGGACGAAGGAAGCAGAAGTTAAATTTAGTTTAGCTAGAACTTTTTTTATTAAAAGGGAATTAAAAAAAGCAGGAGAAATTTTAAATTCTATTCCGGTTTTACCTAAAAATGAAATTTTAAAAGAAATTCCTGATGAATTCTTAAACTTAAAAAGGAAAATTGAAAAAATACTTTCTCTTTTTGGAAAGGTACAGGTTGGATCTTATATTAAGAGAATCAAAAAGTTGTATAAAGAATGCTTAAAAAGAAATTTGAATTATTCAGCATTAATTATCGGGTTAACCGAAGTTGGTGTTTTAGAATGGATTGGAAAGGCAAGTGAGGGTTTGAAAAGGATAAAGGAATTGGAAAGAATATTAAAAAGAAAAAAAGAGTATAATTCATATTTACTTTTTAATTTAAAATTTACTCTTCTTATAGAAAAAGGTATACTGAATGCTTATTTAGGAAGGATATATTATGCCCGGAGATATGCAAATCTATGTAAGAAAATATTAGAGAGAAAAAAAATTTCTTCTTCTTATCTTATGCTTGATATTGCAACTCTATACACTCATATAGGGGATTATAGAAAAGCAGAATATTTCTTTATAAAATCTATTGATGGTTTAGATGAAGAAAATAGAAAATGGGTGAATTATAACCTTGCATTAATTCTTTTTTTAAAAGGTGAATATAAAAAGGCAAAAGAAATTTCAAAGAATGCCTATTTTGGAGATTGGGCACAAAAAAGTTTCAGAGATTTATTTTATTCTCTTTTTTATATTTTAAAGGGTGAATTAATAAGGGCTATTTATTTATGCAATAAGGCTATCAAAAATTTTAAAAAAGAAGAACTTGTTTTGGGTATGTTTTATTCATATCTTACAATTTCTGCTTGTTATTCTGCGCTTGGGGAAATGAAAAAATCTAAAGAGTTATTAAAAAGAATTTTATTTTTCTGTAAAAATAAGGGACTTAAAAAACATCAAAATATTATTAATATTTTATTAGGTAAAAATAAAAATATTTTAAAACTAAAAAAGAGTAATTTATTATCTTCTATTTATATTTTGGTTTTGCTTAAAAAGAAAAAATTTATTAAAGCATTTTCTTTTGCAAAGAAAAAAGGTATATTAGGCTTTTTTTACCAGTTTATTTTCTTCTTCCCTGAATCCATAGAAAGAATGATTAAAAAAGGTTTTATTAAATTTTCAAAAAAAATTTTAGATTTACCTGTTTTAAACAAGGAAAATCCTGTATATGAAATAAAATTTCTAGGAAAATTGAAGATTTATAGAAGAGAAAAAGGTAAAAATAAAAGATTTTTAAAAATTAATCTATCTAACAGAGAAAGTGCCTTTATTATTCATCTTGCCCTAAGAATAAATGAACCTGGAAAAAGTATCCCTCTTCAATTTATTTATAATAATTTCTTCAATAGAACAAAAAACCCACAAAAAAATTTTAGGAGGTTACTTAAAAATATTAAGGAAAAATTAAAAATTAGAGGGTCTTTGATTGAGATTAATAGAAGAGACAAAACTTTAAAAAATAATGGAGTTTATTTTATAACAGATTATCAGGAGTTTATGCAAGCACTTACAGCTGCAAATACATTCTTGCAGGCTGGTGAATGGAAATATGCAAAAAGGGAATACTTAACTGCTTTTGATTTATTCAGAGGAAAGCCTTTTGAAAAAATGTATGATAACCTGTCAGAGGATATGAGAACAAGAATTATTTTAAGGTTTGAATCAGAAATTAAAAATTTTATTAAGGCAGCAAAAATATATGGAGATACAAAAGCTTTATTGAAAATTCATGGAAAAATTAAAACTTTAATAGATAATTCTCAGGAGGAATAATTTTTAATAATATGAAAATTGTTAAAATTGAACCAATAAAAGATACTATTGAAAAAATTGGTAAGAAAAATATTAAAAAGAAATCATAAGGAGAGGCAAGGGCTAAAAATAAAATAAAAAAACTTATAAAACCAAAAGCAAAAAAAGATAAAAGTGAACTTGTTCTCTGATCTGTGAATATAAAATAAAAAAGTGCTTCTAAATTTAAAATTGAAATACCTAAAAGAGGTGAAAATAAAAGAAAATTTATCCAGTATAACTTACCTTCAAAAAAAATCTTTTGGAATCCACTTCCAGATAATTTTAATAAAAAAACATAAAATAAAAAGGAAAAAAGAAAAACTGAATATAAAACTATAAAACTTGCTATTATTTTACTCAAAAGTATTTTAAAAGGAGAAAAAGAAAATGCTAAAAGAGTTTCAAAATATTTCTTAACTTTTTCCTTGTGAATTATTTCATCCATACTCATTCCACCAATAAAAGCAAAAATAAAAAGGGGTATTAAAAGAGAAAAACATTTTGTAAAGGTATATTCAGGACTTGATGGAGAAATATCAGAAGGTGTTGCAAGACCCTTTGCAGAAAAGAAAATCATATTTAAAATAAATAACCATAGAAAATTTAAAGGTCTTTTTATATAAAAATAAACAATTTCCCTTTTTATTAAACTTTTCATTTTATTTTTTCAAAATAAAAATCTGAAAATTTTTTACCTTTTAATTCCTCTGTTTTAAATTTTCCTAAAAATTTTCCCTCTTTAATTATACCAAAATGTGTGGAATAATATTCTATAAATTCAAAATCATGGGATGTTAAGAAAATTATTCTGCCTTCCTTTTCTTTTCTCAAAAATTCATAAATTTCCCTCCTCGTTTCAATATCAATAATTTCAAAAGCTTGATCAAAGATTAAGACTTTCGGATTATTTATAAGTGCTTTTAAAATACATAATTTTCTCTTGTTACCCTTTGATAACTTATAAATTTTTGTATCTTTATACTCATATAAATTAAATTTTTTTAAGAGTTCCTCTAAATTAACTTTTCTTTTCAAAATCTCTGCATAAAATTTAAGGTATTCAAGAGGCGAGAAAAAATCAAAGGGCATTTCATCCTCAAGAACAAATCCTATCTCTTCTTTTTTTATTTCTCTTCCATTATAGAAAATACCTGCTTTACCAGAACTCGGTTTTAAAATTTTTAAAAGTATTCTTACTAAAGTTGTTTTACCTGAACCATTTGAACCAATCAGAGCAAAAAACTCGTTTTCCTTTATTTCAAAATTTATATTTAAAAGAGCTTTTCTTTTATCATAGAATTTAGTAAGATTTATAACCTCAATTTTTAACATAACTATTAAACTTTTTCAAAACTCATATTTCTTTAATTGCATCTTCAAATTTAGAAAGGACTTTATCTATTATTTTTCTATCATGGTAAATTGAAAGAAATAAGGCTTCAAAGGGAGAAGGAGGAAGGAGTATTCCCCTTTTTAATAAATTTTTAAAGAGTTTTACGAAGTATTCTTTTTTTGTATTTAAAACATCATTAAGATTTAAAGGCTCCTTTTCAGAAAAGAATATAGAAAAGAAGGTTTTAAACCCTGGAAAAGATGCGGGAATTCCTTTTCTATCAAAAATATTTTTTAATCCATTAATTAAATATGTAAGATTTTTTTCAATTTCAGGATAAGGGTTATCCCTTTCAAGAATTTCCAAGGTTTTTATACCGCAGGACATTGAAACAGGATTTCCAGCAAGGGTTCCTGCCTGATAAACAGGACCTGATGGAGAAATTAAATCCATAATTTCCTTCTTAGCTCCATAAGCGCCCACCGGAAAACCACCACCAATAACCTTTCCAAGTGTTACAATATCAGGTATTATGTTTTTTAAGGAACTCACACCACCAAAACCAACTCTGAAACCTGTTATAACTTCATCAAAAATTAAAAGACTACCATATTTTTTTGTAATTTCCCTTAAGGATTCAAGAAATCCTTCTTTTGGTAAAACGACCCCCATATTTCCTGCAATTGGTTCTACTATAACACAGGCAATTCTTTCTCCTTCCCTTTCAAAAGCTTCTTTAACTAATTCAATATCATTATAGGGAAGAATAATAGTATCTTTTATTATATTTTCAGGAACACCAGGAGAGGAGGGGACACCAAAGGTTAGACCCCCTGAACCTGCTTTTACAAGGAAAAAGTCAGAGTGTCCATGATAACAACCTTCAAACTTTATGAATTTATCCCTTTTTGTATAAGCCCTTGCAAGTCTTAAAGCTGACATTGTGGCTTCTGTTCCTGAATTAACGAATCTTATTTTATCAATAAAGGGAAAAGCTCTTTTTATTTTTTCAGCAAGAATAATTTCAAGTTCGGTAAGCATTCCAAAGGAAAACCCATTATTTAATACTTTTTTAACTTCTCTTTTTACTTCAGGGTGAGAATGTCCAAGAATTAGTGGCCCCCATGATAAGACAAAATCAATATATTTATTTCCATCAACATCATAAATATAAGCACCTTTCCCTTTTTCAACTACAAGGGGTTCTGCATCAACTGCTTTAAACGCTCTTACAGGGGATGATACACCCCCGGGCATAAGTTTTATTGCTTTTTCATAAATTTCTTTTGATTTTTTCATTTTTTTTTTCTTTTTAAATTCATTTAATTTTAAAATATTTTGGTTTTAAATTTAAATTCTTTTATAATATAAAAATGAAATACATTATTTTTGTTGGGCATGGTTCTGTTCCATATGATTTTCCTCAGGAAAAGTTGAAAAAGTATTTTTTCTTAAGATCTAAAAAAATGAAAGGTGAATTAAATAAGGAAGAAAAAAAAGAATTTTTAAATCTTGAAAGAGAACTTCATTATTTTGAAAGGAATGCAGAAAATGACCCTCATTATTTTTTTCATAAAAAATTAAAAGATGAGATTGAGAAAGAGTTGAATATAAAGTGTTATTTTGCCTTTAATGAATTCTGTGCTCCAAATCTTGAAGAAGTTATAGAAGAAATAGTTAAAAATGAAAATAATTCAGAAATTTTTATTGTTCCAACAATGTTTACAGGTGGACACCATACAGATGAAGAAATAAAAGAAGAGATAGAAAAAATAAAAGAAAAATTTAAGAATTTAAGGATAAAATATCTTTATCCTTTTAATTTTGAATACATTAAAGAACTTTTTGAGAAACATATAAAGGAGGTTTTAAAATGAACTTTTTATTTTTTTTATTAATCTCCCAAACATATAATCCTGATATAGCACAGATTATAGAGAAAGTTCAGGTAGATTCTGTTTATAAGAATATTTTAAGACTTCAGAACTTCTGGACAAGACATTATAAAAGCGATTCCATGTATAAATCAAGACTTTGGATAAAGGAAAGATTTCAAAATTACGGTTATAATTTAAGAGAGCATATATTCTTTTATGGAAACAGGGAACAGGCCAATATAATAGCAAAAAAAGTGGGTTTTATTGATACCTTAAAACCCATAGTAATTTGTGCCCATTATGATTCAAGGGGTCAAAGCTGGAGTAATCCGCCTTACGGTCCTGCACCAGGGGCGGATGATAATGCTTCAGGTGTTTCCCTTTTAATTGAAATAGCAAGGGTAATCAAAGATATTGATTTTGATTACACGATAAAATTTATTGCTTTTGCTGCTGAAGAACCTGGACTTATAGGCTCCACTCAGCTTGCAAATTACTACAGGCAGAATAATAAAAAAATTAAATATCTTTTAAATGCAGATATGATAGGAGGAGATATAGACTTTGTTAATAATACGGTAGTGATTGAATACGATATGGGAAACCAGGTTGATACAAATAATAGTAAATCTTTCGCCTTTGCTGAAACCCTTAAAACAATTTATAACCTTTATATTCCATCACTTAACACTATTTATGATAACATATGGGGTTCTGATTATATACCTTTTGAAGCATATGGATACACAACTCTTGGTGTTTTTGAGAAAAATTTCAATTCAGGTTACCACACTACAAGGGATGTTGTAGATTCCTTAGATATTAATTATGCTACAAATATAATAAAAGGGGTTTTGGCTTTTATTTTACATACCGCAAAGTTCCATACTGTGATTATTAGAGAAAAAGAAGTTGTAATAAAAAGTTCAACTTTTAGAGAAGGTATTTATGATATTACGGGAAGGAAGGTAGATTTTAAAAATTTTAAATCTGGAATTTACATTTTAAAGAAAAATGAAACCCCAAGAAAAATTTTAAGATTGAAATAAGATTTGAAAAATAAATTCTTTCAAGTTATTATATAATTAAACTTTTTAAAACTTTACTAAATTTTGAATATATTTTATTTTAAAAGGAGGATAAAATTGAAAGAAGATGTACAAGTAAGAATAGCCGGCATAGCCGGTGATGGAAGTTTTATTACTGGTGAAGTTCTTGCTTCGCTTTTAAAAAAAATTGGGTATTATGTTGTTACGGTTAAGGATTTTCCATCAAATATAAGAGGTCTTCCCTCAAACTATACTGTAAGGGGAAGTTCTAAACCTGTATACGGTAGGAATAACTATGATGACTTTTTGATTGCTTTTGATATACCCAGTATAAAGACTCATCTTAGAGATTTAAAGGAAGGTTCTGTTTGTATTTACGATTCAAGGGATGGAAAAGAGCTTTCTGATGATTTGAAAAAGGAAGGTGTTTTTTATGTTCCTCTTCCTTTGAGGGAGATTGCAAGAAAGGAACTTGGTCTTGAGCTAATAAAAAATATGGTTGCTTCTGGGGTTCTTTCTGAAATTTTTGGAGTGGATGAAGAAATTACTGATAGGGTTATTCTTGAGAATTTCAAGCGGAAAGGGGAAAAAGTTGTTGAGCTTAATAAAAAGGCAGTTTTAAAGGGTAGAGAACTTGTAAGGGAAAATCATGGAAGATTTCCTGAATTTAAATTGAGGAAATATAATGACCCAGGAAGAGTTTTAGCAATGGGGAACGATTTTGTTTCAATGGGAGCTATTGCGGGTGGTTGTAGATTTCTTGCTGCTTATCCTATTACTCCTTCTTCAGAAATACTTGAGTTTTTGTCAAAAGAAATGAAAAAATTTGGGGGTGCTGCTATACAGGCAGAGGATGAAATTTCTTCTATAAATATGGCAATTGGTGCTTCAATAGCAGGTCTAAGGGCGATGGTTGCTTCCTCTGGTCCAGGGGTTGCTTTAAAAACTGAGGGATTATCCTATGCAGGAATGACCGAGACTCCCCTTGTTATTTATTATGCTATGAGAGTGGGTCCTTCAACCGGTCTTCCGACTAAGACAAGTCAGGAAGATTTGCTTTATATTATTTTTGCTGGTCATGGAGAATTTCCAAGACTTATCTTAATGCCAGCAACACCTGATGAACTCTTTTATTTAACAGCAGAGGCTTTTAATTTTGCTGAGGAATTCCAGATACCTGTTATTATTTTAACAGATCAGTTTCTCGCACAGAATAAATTTACTATTGATAAAGAAAAAATAGATCCTAAAAAAGTAGAAATAAGGAGAGGTAAATTAGTTTTAAATGGAAATGATATTCCAAGGAATAATGGTTTTCTTCTAAGGTATAAAATTGAAGAGGATGGTATTTCTCCAAGAATTATACCCGGTATAAAAGAAGGTGTTTTTGGAACAACAGGTTATGAGCATGATGAAGCAGGTTATGGAACAGAGGATGAGGATAATAGAGTGAGTATGGTAAAAAAGCGGATGAGTAAAATAAAGCATTTAATAAAAAGGGTTCCTCCTCCTGTATTATATGAAAAAAAGAATGCTAAGATCGGAATTATTTCAGCAGGTTCTACTTTTGGTCCTATTATGGAAACTATGGAGAGATTGGAAAAGGATGGAATTTCTGTTTCCTTTTTAAGAATTGTTACCTTATGGCCATTTCCTGAGGATGAAGTAAGAAAGTTTGTTGAAGATAAGGAAAAAATTTTTATAGTGGAGCAGAATTATAAAGGGCAGTTAAGATTTCTTGTGGAGAATGCTATTATTGATATCCATAAGAATAAAATAAGGGGAATTACAAAGTTTTCAGGAAGACCTTTTAAACCTCTTGATATAGAGGAAAAAATAAGGGAGGAATTAAAATGAGTGAAATATTAAGTGAGGTCAAAGTTAGAACTCCAAAAGATTACGAAGGTTATAAAAAACCTACCTGGTGTCCTGGTTGTGGAGATTTTTCAATTCTTTCTTCCTTGAAAAAAGTTGCTGCTGAAATTGGATTAGATCCTGTAAAAACTGTTGTTGTTTCAGGTATTGGCTGTTCTGGTAAATCCTATGCTTTTTTCTATGCAAACGGTGTTCATACACTTCATGGTAGGGTTTTACCTGTTGCTACAGGAATTAAACTCGGCAACCCTGAACTTTTTGTTATAGGTCTTTCAGGTGATGGTGATGCACTTGCAATAGGTGGAAATCATTTTATTCACACTGCAAGAAGGAACGTTAATATAAAACTTATAATAATGAATAATCAAATTTATGGTCTTACAAAAGGTCAGTTTTCTCCCACATCAAATCATGGTTTTGTAACAGTTTCAAGTCCATATGGTTCTGTTGAATTTCCTGTTGACCCTGTAATTTTGGCTCTTGCTTCAGGTGCAAGTTTTGTTGCAAGGGCATTTTCAGGTGAGCCTAATTCTTTAACAGAGATAATTAAAGAGGCTTTTTTACACAAAGGTTTTTCTGTTATTGATGTTCTTTCTCCATGTGTAACCTATAACAAGGTAAATACCTATGATTGGTTCAGGGAGAATATAGAGTTTCTGCCAAATGGTCATGATAAGGAAAATCTTACAGAGGCTTTTACCTATGCTACTTCTTTCAAAGGGAAAATACCCATTGGAATTTTTTATAAAAAGGAAAGACCCACTTATGAGGAATTGATTCTTGATAGCTCTAATCCATGCAGGGAAGACCTTTATTGTGGAAGAGAAAGAGTTTATGAACTGATTGAAACTTTTTCAAAGTAAAAATTAATAATTTATTTATTTTTTCAGAATATAAGGAAATAGAGGAAGTAATAGAAAAAAGGTTGAAGGAATTCAGAGAAATATGGAAAGAAAAAGATCATATTAAAATTTTTAAGGAATTTATATTCTGTCTTTTAACTCCTCAGTCAAAAGCAAAATTTTGCTGGGAGGCTGTTTTAAACTTGGAAAGGAAAAATCTTCTTTTTAATGGTGATTATAATGATATTTTTAATGAACTGAGTAAGGTAAGGTTTAGAAAAAGTAAGGCAAAATACATTTTAGAAAACAGAAAAAAATTTTTTAAAAATGGTAATTTTGAAATTGTTAGTATCCTTGAGAATATGAAAGAACCAGAAAAAGTAAGGGAATATCTTATTAAAAATGTTAAAGGGTATGGTTTGAAAGAGGCTACTCATTTTTTAAGGAATATAGGATTTTCCTTTGAACTTGCTATTCTTGATAGACACATTTTGAAAAATTTAAGAAAAGAAGGTGTGATTGATGAAATTCCTGATAATTTAAAAAAGAGTAAATATTTAGAAATAGAGAAAAAATTTAAAGAATTTTCTTATAGAACAGGTATTCCTTTACAGAATCTTGATCTTTTCTTCTGGTGGAGAGAAACAGGGGAAGTTTTTAAATGAATTTGATAGAGGAATTAAAAAAAGGTTTTAAATTTAAAGATTTTTATATATTTGCTGATAGGATTTCCTCAGGTAGATTTCCTGAAGAGTATAATATTGAGGTTTTTTTAAGAAAAGATAAAAAAGATTTTTTTATTTTAAATTTGAAATATTTTGAAGGAAGAAAACCCTTTTATAGGAAATGGATTGAAATTTTTAATATAAGTGAAAATTTCTTTAACTCAGAGATTGAAGATTTTTTTCTTGAATTTATTTCAAAGGATATAAAAGGTGGTGAAAAAATTTATATAGAGTATATAAGGGACAAAGAGACCTATGATTTTTTATTTAAAGGAAATCCAGTTTATCTTTCAAGAATTGGTTTTAAACTTTTAAAGCTTTCCTTTACATGGATGAAGGATTTTTATTTTCCGGAGGGATTTTGGGAAGGTTCTCCAAAAATTCTTGCTGAAAAAGCTCTTAATGATAAAAGAAAAATAGAACATTTAGTGGAAATTAAAAAAGAAATTGAAAAATTCTACATTAAAAATAAGAATTCAAAAGACAAGTTAATTCTGGAAGGTATAAGAAGAAGTGAGGAATTTTTTAAAAATTTAATAATGATAGAGAGGTAAAATGCAAAAGATTTTATGAGAAAATGCCTATGTTGAAAGATTTAAAGAGTAAATGTAGGAACATTTTGAAGTAGGCACCCCTAAAAATCTTATTGAGCAAAAAATTCAATATTGTTTATGTTATTCTACATATATTTGAATTTTTTGTATCTTTTCTTTATAATTTAAAATATGAAAATAATAACTGTTCCAAAGGTATTAAGGGAGAAACTTGGGGAAGATGGAGTTGATGCATTGATTGAACTTTTAAATGCTTCTAATGAAAAACTGAAAATTGATCTAATTGAGTTACAAGCTGAAAAATATGAAAGGAGATTAACTGAAGAGATTAATAAATTAAGAGCCGAAGATATTGCAAGACTTGATAAAAGAATTACTGAGGAAACTGCAAGACTTGATAAAAGAATTACTGAGGAGATTTCAAAGTTAAGGGTAGAATTTAATGAAAAAATTTCAAAAACTTATGCGAACATAATAAAATGGATGTTTATATTCTGGGTAGGACAGATAGGTGTTATGACTATAATATTTTTTACCTTTTTAAAATTCATTAGATAATTTAAGATTGAACAAAGGAAAAGAAGCTCTGCGAAGAAAATTGAAAAAGTTGGATAAAACAAAAAGTGTAGTGGTAATTTTTATGCAGTAGTAAGCAAATTAACACTAAATGATTTTCCTTACCTGAAAAAATATTCAATTAACTTGAAAAAAAATTTATGTTATAATAAATATAATGAAAGGTTCAAATCTTTTAAGGTTCTCGGTAAAAAAGGTGCTAAAATGAAAAAAATGGTAGCAATGCTCTTAGCGATAACAGGGTTTTATGCTCTTGAAGGTAATCAATCTGGTATTCCGGAAAAAATGGTGAAAAGCTGGACGAATGATTATATAGGATTTGAAAAA
>JBDRZL010000017.1 GCA_039803925.1 candidate division WOR-3 bacterium
TTTTAAAAAGGTTTCCCTTGCAACAATTCTTTCCTATAATCCAGAAATTTTTCTTTTAGATGAGCCAACCCTTGGTCTTTCACCAAAATCAAGAAAGGAATTTATAGAATTGATAAAAAATTTAAAAGGAACAAAGATAATTGCAACCCATAATATAGAAATGGCAAAGGAAATTTCTGAAAGGATAATAGTTTTAGAGGAGGGAAATATTTTGAAAACTTATTAAATCAAAAAATTTAGTAATGTTATATTATTTTACATTTATTTGACTTTTTTATTTTTATTATACTAAAATTTTAACAAATTTTTACCATAAAAAGGAGGTAAAAATGGAAGAATTAGAAAAAATAGTAGAAATTGCAAATCCACAGCATCCTCATTGTCCTGTTGTGCTTTTATTAGATGTATCGGGTTCTATGGCAGGTGTAAAAATATCTTCTTTAAATGAAGGAGTAAAATTATTCAAAGAAGAAATTGAAAAAGATGAACTCGCATCTAAAAGAGTAGACCTTGCAATTATAACTTTTGGAGGAGAAGTTAAGGTGTTTCATCAATTTTCGCCCGTAGAGAATTTTGAACCTGTTGAATTTGAAGCTTCCGGAAATACTCCCATGGGTGATGCAATACTTAAAGGAATAGAGATGGTGGAAGAAAGAAAAAGAGAATATAAGGAAAGAGGAATTGATTATTACAGGCCTTGGATATTTATGATAACAGATGGAGAACCCACTGATATGAGAGAAGGAGACGAAAAATGGGAGGAGGTGATAAAAAGAATTCACGAGGGGGAAAGAAATAAAAAATTCCTATTTTTTTGTGTAGGTGTTGAACCTGCTAATTTTGAAATTCTTAAAAAATTGGCTCCTCCAGAAAGGCCACCCGTGAAACTTAAAGGCACAAAATTTAAAGAACTTTTCATGTGGTTATCAAAAAGTCAGATTAAAGTTTCATCGTCAAAAGTAGGAGAAAAGCTAACTCTGGAAGACCCTGTAAAAGCAGGATGGGGAGAGATAGAACTTTAATAAATTTACCTTTTGTAATAGGTGGTTCTGTAATAGGTCCTTCCCATTTAAGAAAAAATTTACCCTGTCAGGATGCTTGTGCTTATAAGGTAAGCCAGAATAAGGTAATAGTGGCTGTAGCAGATGGACTCGGAAGCGCATCCAAAAGTAACGAAGGTGCAACTTTTGTAGTAAAAGAGATTGTAGATAGTCTCGAAAAAGAGGAAAAATTAAACAAAAGGAATTTAAAGAAATACATAGGTTTAAGCAGGGAAAAATTAAAAAGAAAGGCAATAGAATGTGGAGGAAAATTTGAAGATTTTGCATCAACCCTTATTGTAGTAGTAGTAGAGAGAAGAAAGGTGATTGTTGCTCATATAGGAGATGGAGCGGTAGTTGGGCAAACAAAAAATGGACTTGAAGTTCTTTCTTATCCCGAAGAATCTGAATATATAAATGAAGTAATTCCGCTTACTTATGAAAACTGGGAAAGACATTTAAGATTTAGTATTTACAATAAAAAATTTGAATGTATTGCTGTAATGACAGATGGTTGTCATAGAGCTGCCTTTAAAAAAGAAAAAGATACACTTATTCCTTTTGAGGGCTTTTTTAATCCCATATTTTCCTATTCAAAAAAAATTAAAGATCCAAAAGAAGGGACAGAGGAAATAATAAAATTACTTTCTTCAAAAAAAATAAATGAATATATGGAAGATGATAAGACACTCCTCATAATTGTATTAGAACCGGATTACTCAATAAAATGAGACCCGAACCCGGTGTAACATATTGGACATTAGATAAAAATAAAAAAAGAGGAAAAATACAGATAGGAGAAAAATTAGGCGAAGGTGGAGAAGGAATTGTATTTAATATATATGGATATGAAAAATATTGTGCAAAAATATACACCAAGGAAATTACCGTTGAGTTAAAGAATAAGATTGAGTTAATGTGTCAAAATCCTCCTTCTGATCCAATGGAAAAAAAGGGGGGTCGTTCTATTGCTTGGCCGGTTGTTCCTTTATATGAAGACAGAGATTTAAAAAATTTTGTAGGTTTTATAATGCCTAAAATAGATTTTAATAAGTATAAAAAAATGGCTCTTGTGATAGACCCTTTCGAGCGAAAAAGGAATTTTTTTAGTTTTACATGGAGTGAATTATATCAAGTTGCATTAAATTTATGTAGTGCTATTGCGGCAATTCACAAAAAGGGATATATTATAGGGGATTTAAATGAAAGTAATATTTTAGTAAGCAAGGATGGTCTTGTATGTATAATTGATTGCGATTCCTTTCAGGTTGTGGATAAGAAAACAAATAAGGTTTACAGGTGCCCTGTAGGTAAAGGTTCTTACACAGCACCCGAATTTCAAGATAAAAGTTTTAAAGATACAGATAGAACTATAGAGTCTGATAATTTTGCACTTGGGGTCCTTTTATTTCAGATATTAATGGAAGGGTTTCACCCTTATCAAGCAAGGGGACCTTTGGTAGAGGATGCACCCTCAATCGAGAGCAAAATTAAAAAAGGATACTTTCCTTATTGTTCTAATTCTAAAAATATTGAGCCACCACCTGATGCTCCTCCCTTCGGTATTTTATTTCCTGAGATACAAGAATTATTTAAAAAGTGTTTTGCTGAAGGTCATAAGAATCCGGAGAAAAGACCATCAGCAGAGGAGTGGTATGCTGTTTTTTTAAAAAATAAGGATAAATTTAAAACCTGCAATAATAACCATTTTCATAGTTATGCAGACCATTTAAAAAAGTGCCCTTGGTGTGAAATTAAACAAAAAAAGAGTGAAGATCCTTTCCCTCCCCCTCTTATTGGAAAACAAACTCCTATCTCCCGTCCTGGAATAGAGATCTCTCCAGAGGCAAAAGAAAGAACTTTCAGGGAGTATGTAATAGGACCAGCATTAGCCGATGGAGTTATTTCATCAGAAGAAAGAGAATTCATAAAACAAAAAGGAAAAGAATTAGGGTTTAAAGAAAAAGAAGTTGAAAGGATAATAAAAGAGGAAGAAAAAAAGGTTAGAAAACCCCCGGTAGCACAACCCAAATCGGTAACAAAACCCTCTTTTGTTTTGAGTGAGGAAGAGGAAGAAGGAGTCTATTTTGTCATAGGAGGAATAATTGGATTGTTTATGAATATATTATTTCCTTTCTTATTTTCTACCTATAAATTAATATTATTCTGGTTGTTTTTAATTGGGTTAACTTTATGGTCAACCATTTCTCATAAAGAATCCTTTGGTTTAGCAGTTTTCTGGTTTTTTATTCTTTGGCTTTTGCAAAAATTTCTTTATTCTATTTATATAATTTTAATTTCTGCATTTTTTACATATTTCTATTATCAATTGTCCAAAAAATTTTTCCAATTTTTTCCATTTCTTTTATGGAGAAAGAAAGGAGCTTTTAAATTTGCCGGATGTTTACTCTTATGGGGTCTTTTTGTAGGAAAATATATAAAAGATACAAATAATTTAGGAATTTTTGATAGGAAAAAAGAAACAAAATTTTATATTGAAATAAAGGATTTAATAAATGTGAGAGTAGGTCCGGATATTAAATTTTATGAAATAACCCGACTTCCTATTGGCAGAGTGGTAGATGTAATAGAGGAAAAGGGAAATTGGTATAAAATAAGATTTAACAAAAATAAAACCATAGGATGGGTATATAAGGAATTTACTGAACCCGTTGAGTTAAAAGAACAATTTCTTATAAAAATAAATGCAAATAATGTGAATATAAGAAGTAAACCCTCATTAGATGGAGAAATAATTACAAGATTTCCTGAAAATTATGAAGTAAAGGTTATGGCAGAAAAAAACAATTGGTATAAAATTATTTTCTATTTATCAGATGAACTATTTACAGGTTGGATTTATAAACCTTTAACCAAAATAATAAAATAAGGAGGTAAAAATGGAAAAATGTGATGTCCTTATAATAAGTAATGAAAGCAAAGAAGGAAGAGATTTTGCAACATATTTAGAAGAAATAATAAAAAAGCAAGGGTATAATCTTTTTGTGGTTTACTATGAAAGTGGGAGATTGGGAAAAGAGGAAAAAGAAAAAATTGATAAAGCGATTGAAACTTGCAAATATCTTGTTATAATTACTGTAAAGGGAGATAAACTTCCCGAAGAATGTGTAAAAGCGATAGAGCTTAAAAAAAGAATAATACCATGTGCATATTTTCCAAAGGAAGAATATTTTTATTCTTATTTATACTTTTTCGGACATTTGGAATTTTCTGATAAAGATGAATTAGTGAAAAAGGTTATGACTGCTTTAAATAAAATAAAAGAAAAAGAGAATATTCCATTAGAAAAAAACCCGGATGAACTTCTGAATAGGGGGCTTTTACTTATGAAAACAGAAAAATTTAAAGATGCGATAGAAGAATTTGAGAAAGCATTAAAAATTTATAAAGAAATTGGTGATAAATCAGGAGAGGCAAACTGTTATGGAAATTTAGGTATTTGCTATGAAAGAATAGGATATGATGAAAAAGCAATTGAATATTATGAGAAAGCCTTGGAAATTTTTAAAGGAATTGGTGATAAATCAGGTGAATTTAAGTGTTATAAAAACCTAATTCCTATTTATTTCAACTTAGGTAGCAGGTTTTTGTATGGTAAGGATTTAAAAGCCATTACCTATTATAATAAAGCACTAAGACTCTCTCAAAAGGCAGGTGATAAAAATATGGAAAAAGAATGTTATAGCGGGCTCGCTAAGGCTTATGATAATTTAGGAGAAACGGAAGAAGCAATTGAATATTATGAGTTAGCATTAGAAATATCAAGAGAAATTGATGAGCCTGAATTTACAGCAGGAATGTACCTTCTTCCATTGGGTGTGATGTATTACACTTTAAAAAATTATAAAAAAGCAATTGAATATTTGGAAGAAGCAATTAATATACATGATAGAGGAGGAATGCTTGCTGAACACGAGGTTAAACAGATTTATGAAACTCTTTCTGATATTTATAAAGAACTTGGAGATTTTGAGAAGGCAGAAGAATATGAAGAAAAATCAAAAGATTGAAAAAATTAATGTTAATAAATTTCTGGCTCCTTTCAACGAGTATCCAGATATACTTTATCAAGAAAAATTCATGAGTTTGCACATATCTTTTTATTTGACAAATTTTTTAAAAAATTGTATAATTTTAAATTATGAAAATTTTAAAATGAGAGGTGTAATATAAATAAGGTTCAAATCCTTAAAAAAATAAAAAGGAGGTTGATATGACAGATAAAAAATATGAACAAATGGTATGCAGGGATACATATGGGGAAACAAAAATGGAAAGGAAGAGGTATGAACCACCAAGAGTAAAAATGTTTGAGAGTGGACCGGATTGTGAAAGCGGGGGTGCAGAAAGTGACTATTGTGCAGGTGGTGGACGCGCTTCCTTTGGTTGTGGAGCAGGTGGAAGATTCCAGGGCTAAACAAAAATCCTGGGCCGGGGTTATGTTCCCGGCCCTTTTTATTTTAAATTTAAAAAATGAGATTTATAGATAAAGAAATAAAACCTTTAAGTGCACCAACATCTCTTTGTCTTTCAATTACTAACAGTTGTAATTTAAATTGCAGACACTGTCTTGCTACTGGAGTTGAAGAAGAACTGGATACAGAAGAAATGATTAAAATAATAAAAAAGATAGGTAATGTTAAGGTTTTTAGTGTCGGAATTTTTGGTGGAGAGCCACTTGTAAGGAAAGATATCTGGAGATTCATAGAAGAACTTAAAAAATTCCCTATCAGTTTATCATTAAATACAAACGGAACTCTTATTACTCCTAATATAGCAAAAAGATTGAAAGAATTTGGTGTTAAAGATATTACATTAAGTCTTGATGGTTCTGAAGAAAAAATAGTAAAAAATATTCGTGGTGAAGGTGTTTTTAATAAAACAATAAAGGGTATAGAAAATGCATTAAAAGAAGGATTAAATATATTAATATCTACTACCCTGATGAAATTAAACTATAATGATATGGAAAATATTGTTCATTTATGTAAAAAACTGGGTGTTAGAAATGTAAGGTTTAATCCCATATTTTATACAGGTAATGCTGCATGTTTTATAGAAGAATTGTATCTTTCACCTAAGGAACTAAGAGAAATTATTAAAAGATTGAAGGTTTTAAAAGAAAAATTCGGTGATTTTATCACAGGGGCAGCAGTTCAACTTGTAGATTTAGTTGAAGAGGCGGAGAAAAATCCACCACCTGAAACCAATGAAATTGAAGTCCCACCCTGTGCAGCCGGTGTAACAAGATGCAATATAAAACCAAATGGAGCAATTACACCTTGTGAGGTTCTCTGGGATGTAGAAGCAGGAAATCTAAAAGAAAAAGACTTTATTGATATATGGAAAAATTCACCGGTAATGAGAAAGTTCCGCACTTATTTTATCCTTACAAAGGATGATATAGGTGATTGCATAAATTGCATCTATCGTAGAATCTGTTTTACAGGGCATAGATGTAATCCTTATTATTATTTATACGGAATAAGGAACAAGGAATTTTATTGTCTTAGACCTGATGGGATTACCGAACCTATCCTGGGGGTTAAATGAAGGAATTAAATTATAAACTTGAAACAATTTATTTCTATTATACCTCCTGTAATTTCAAATGCAGGCATTGCTGGATAGATCCGGAATTTATGAAGGATTCAGGTGAGATTCCTTTATCAGTTATAAAAAGAGCAATAAAAGAAGCAAAAAAAATCGGTCTTAAAGGAATTAAACTTACAGGTGGAGAACCATTTTTAATGAAAAACATATTGGAATTACTTTACTGGCTGAAAAATGAAGAATTAAGCATCATTATAGAAACAAATGGCTCATTAATTGAAAAAGAAGTTGCGAAAGTTATAAAAGAAACAGAAGTATCACAGGTTTCAGTCTCCCTTGATTCAACAGACTCACAAGTCCATGATTACATAAGGGGAATACCGGGTGCCTTTGAACAAACAATAAGAGGGATAAACTATCTTCAGGAATATGGTGTTAGAACACAAATTATTACCTCTCTTATTTCCAAAAATTCAGAAGAACTTCCTGATATAGTAAATTTTGCATCAAAATTAGGAGCAGATAGCCTAAAAATAAATCCAGTTATCCCGATGGGACGCGGAGAAAATATGCAAAAAAGAGGTGAACTTTTGGATGTAGAAAAAATACTTGAAGTTTATAAAAAACTAAAGGAATCATTCAATAATAATTTTCCTTTAAAAGTTCATTTTGATATTCCACCAGTTTTTAAATCTCTAAATGATTTAACCGATGATTTTGGAACCTGTAAAATTCATAACATTCTCGGGATTTTAAGTAATGGTATGGTTTCTATTTGCGGTATAGGTAAAAATATAACACAACTTGTTATGGGGAATATAGAAAAAGATAGTATTATAGATATTTGGGAAAATTCTAAGATTTTAAAAGAATTAAGAGAAACCATACCACATAAAATTCTTGGTGTATGCTCAAAATGTATGTTTAAAAATTATTGTAATGGAAAATGTGCAGCAGAAACTTATTATCTTACAGGGACATTTAATGCACCATTTCGTTTTTGTGATGAAGCATATAAAAAAGGGCTTTTTCCAAAAACAAGGTTGGTGGAAAAATGAAAGAAAAGTACATTACAAATTCAAAAATTGTTTTCCGTAAGGAAGAAGATGGCGCACTCCTTTACAATTTAGAAACAGGAGAAATCAAGATATTAAATGAGGTCGGTGCATTTATCTTTGAATTATGTGACGGTAAGCATGATAAAGAAGAAATTATTAATGAAATAATAAAAAATTTTGAAATAGACAAAAATACAGCAGAAAAAGACTTTGATATTTTTATAAAAGAAATGGAAAAAGAAAATTTAATCCTTCGTAAAGAACTTGATTAAAAATATAATTAACCTATCTCTCAAAATATCAATCAATATGAGATTTTTCTTTTAGATGAGCCAACCCTTGGTCTTTCACCAAAATCAAGAATTGAATTCATAAAATTGATAAAAAATTTAAAAGGAACAAAAATTATTGCAACCCATGATATAAATCTTTTAGAAAAAATTTCTGATAGGATAATAGTTTTAAATGAAGGGAAAATAGAAAAGGAAGAATACCTATTAAATCTCTGAAAAGTAAGAAAGTAAAAGATTTTATGAAATTTTTAGAAATTGGTAAAAAGTAAATCCACCTTCTATTTTTGAAAAATTTTCTGTATTTAATATACAATTTTGCATGAGGTAAAATTTATGCATCTTACAGATTTAAAGCGGTGGCAACATCAACACTACTTTAATCAGGATAAAAAATCCGCTGAACAAAAAACTCTTTTTGTTGTTATTCTTACAACCGTCACAATGCTTATTGAAATCTTTGCAGGATGGATTTTTAACTCAATGCTCTCTTTGCTGATGGATGGCATATGAGTACGCATGCAACTGCTCTAAGCATCTCTCTAATTGGATATATTCTTTCAAGAAAATTATCAAATGATAAAAGATTCACCTTCGGCTCATGGAAAATTGAAATACTAGGAACTTAAACAAGTGCAATTCTTTTAGGAGTTGTTGGGCTATTCCTCCTTGGAGCATCTATTGAAAGATTTTTTAAACCCTTAAAAATTTCCTATAACCAGGCATTAATAGTTGCCTTCCTCGGCCTAATAGTAAATATCATAAGCGCCCTGATACTCGGTTATGAACACGAAAATCACATTCATAATGATGAAAAACATTCTAACCATAATAAAATGGATCTAAATTTAAAATCAGCATACCTTCATGTTCTTGCAGATGGTCTAACATCACTTTTTGCAAACTTCAAATTACTTGGAGCAAAATATTTTGGCTGGAACTGGCTTGACCCTTTAATGGGTATAATTGGATCATTTTTAATACTCAGATGGACATTTTTACTTATTAAAGAAACTTCTTTTATTCTCTTAGACAGAGAAATGGATTCAATAATTGTGAGAGAAATAATAAAAATAATAGAATCTGATGGCGATAGTAAAATCAGTGATTTACATATTTTAAGGGTAAATCAGAATAAATATGCCTGTATTTTAAGTATAGTTGCCAAAAATCCACTAACAAATCATATTACTATAGAGATAAATCACTGTAATGGATAAGGGGCAAAATCTAAAAGTATATTACTTACCCACTTTTATAATTAGTTTATATTTTTACCCTCATATGCCTAAAAAAAATGGCATCACACTGGAATGTAAAGGGAGAAATGGACGGCTATATGTCAAAATTCTTTTAACTTTTCTTACTTTTTATTGCTATTCCGAGAATAGATCCATTGAAAGAAAACATTGAAAAATTCAGAAAATACTACAATTTATCTTCATGCTTTCACTACACTTACAAGTAATACTCTGGAATCTTGGAATTAAAATAAGTTCTAATTTATTTTCCCCGACTGGACTTTTTATTTTGTTTTTTTATATTGTAATTCTCTTTGAAAAAGAAGAAATAAACTGGTTTAAATGAAGTTGTTTAGAATAAAACACATAAAATAGGAGGAAAATTATTCAAAATAAAAGTCTTATTTTCCCTTTTAGGAATTTTCTTTCAGAATTATAGCTTTTTTCTCCTTTTTTATTCCTGTAATTGTATTTTCACATAGTACTTTTAAATTTTTCTTTTATGTTTTCTATGTGTTTTTGTTTTTATTTACTTTAATATCACAGCTTTTTTTATCTCACTTAAATTTTTATCAGTTTTAAAAGATACAAAATAAATTCCAGGTTTTAAGTTAACTATGGAATGAGTATATGTGCCTCTTTTAAGCATTTTTGAATAACCATAATTTTTTCTTCCTGTTACATCAAAAACCTTTATTTCCACCCTCTGAGGCTCAGAAAGTGTAAAATTAATCTTTATATCCCTTCCAATTTTTTTAATATCCAAGACAAAATTTAAAGGTTTTTGAGTTTCTTTTATAGGAGTAGCACCAAAAATCAGGTATTCAACACAATTCTCAAGTAAAGCCTTTGCCACACTTTTATCAGAAATAGAAAGTATATTTATTGACATAAATACAACATTCGGTTCCCCTTGATTTGTATCGTGAACAATAATGCCACCATCATTTTGATAACTTGTCCAGTTATAAACAAAATAGGCATCAGGCTCAAGTTTAAGGGCATCAGCTACTCCCCACTGCCCGCTGAAATTACCAACAATCTGAGAAGGCAAAGTATTGGGAGAATTGGCAATTGGATGATTAGGTAAATAGATATTAAGATTTCCAGGATAATCAGAATCCCAGTCATTTATATGTAATACCTGAGTTCCAAAATCTGGATTCCATACCTGTGCATCAAAACCTATTTCACCTCCTTCCACAAGAAGTTTACCTCCTCTTGAAACAAAATTTTTTAAAGCACTTCTCATTACGGGTCCATATACATCATCCTGTGCAACAGTTTTCACATCAAGTCCTGATGATAAAACTAAAACATCATAATTATTCCATGTTAAAGTATCTGTCTGCCATATATTCTCTTTTGTTACATCAAATCCTATAGAACTCAACCAAGAAGCTATAGAATCAGCACTTTCACCTGCTTTTTTATAATCAACAAAACTTAACCAATCATCCTTTTTACCAATTTTTGTCCCCCATTTTCTATCTCCTGAATCATCATTTAAAACAAGAACAATTCCCCTTGATTCAACAATGTAAAATTTATAAAAACCATTAACTGGATTTTTAGCTGTATCGGGTGTCGAAGAAGCATCAACAGCAACAATTCTGTATTCAATTGTATCACCCAAATTAACTGAAGGTAAGGGGAAATTTGCTTCATATACATTATTACCCATATTAGTTAAACCAAAAGAAACCTCTATATTTCCATTATAAACCCACTCAACATATGCAGTATCAACACCGATATTATCAGTAATAGTTGCCTTAACTTTTGCTGGCCACCTTGAAATAGGATACTGTGTTTTAACTGGTGTATGAACTATAACAGGCTTTACAGTATCTTCCCCAACATGGAAAGAATGGTGATTTAAAGGAGCTCCCTGTGGATGGGTATTGAAGTTCCCATTTTGATCTCTTGCATAAATGTAATAATTTATATCTGCATCCTGCCCTGGACCAGGAATATTTGCACTGTATTCATCAGGATTTCCCGTTGGTTGCATAATAAGTTTAACTGTATCCTGTGGTAATAAACTTATCCAGTAATAAACAAAAACTGAATCTATAGGTGCAGTAGATGGAATAACCTTAGCAAGAACTGTATATGGACCAAAAACATTCTCATTATCAGGTAAAGACGTATGGATTATCTGTGGTAAGTATTGAGAAGCATCTATAAAGCCTCTTGCATCAAAAATAGGTATTATAATAGGCCAGTGTTTTCTATTATTTATATCATTATCAGCCTGTAAAATTGCCTGTGCTGCTTCTGGCATTGTTGCAGATGCTGTTAAATAAAAGTGATGCTGAATAACAAGTTTATCAAGTATTTTCCTCGCACTATCCATTGAATTATACATATTGAAAAGAGCCCACATCACATCAAAAAGAGCAGAAGACCAGAGCTGACCTGCATCATGTATCTCTCTGTTAGGTGGAGCATCCTCAGGATAATGATAATTATCCATATTAACTGACCTTCCTGGCCAAAAGGGATTGTGTCCATCCCAGTTAAAAACCCAAGACCATTTAAAAGTATCAATAACTATTGAATAACTCGCTGATAAATAATCACCAAAACCCTCACCCATTGCATCTGCTTCACTTGAAGCACCCCATCCTGGAACCTGATCATCCTGTATTGCATGTCCATACTCATGAATTATCACATCCATATCCTCTGCATCATCCACACCACCTTCCCCATAGGCAATTCTATCTGTTGATGGAACATAATAGGAATTATCTTGACCATTCACACCATGTGGATCAACATCCTGTGGCTCATTATTCACATTGTTAAAACCAAGAGACTGAATGTACCTCTGAATATTATCTATTCCATAATAAACCATCGCATCTTCAAAACCCGATTGGCTCCTTGTATAATAAAATAAACCGTTTTGCGTCTTTACAACAGGAACAGAAGGAGTATCCCAGTCAATTAGATAGGCATGGGGACCTTTCAAAAGTTTCCATCCAGATGAATCTGTTAAACCTAAAAGAGGAACTAAAAATCTCTGTCCGTTAAGGGAATCATTATCAGCATCATTATTATCTGCCCAGTAGCTATTCTGATTATAAATCCTGTGAGCAGTGGTTAAGGGGTCCGGATTAAAAGAATAACCTTGTCCGTCAAAATATTTAGCCTGGTCCCTTACAAATAACACTTCACCACTTTTAGCATCAACAAAAAATTCCCAATCTCCTATAGGGTCAGAAGATGGAATCAAAACTCTGTATGAAAGTTTAAAATCTTTGTAAGGGTATATAACAAGTTCCGGCTCAATATACTTATGGATTTTACCCTTTATAGGTAAAAAGTTCTTTGCAATTTCATAAGCCATTTCCTTTGAAATAAGAGGTTCCACATCTATATCCCCCTTTATGTCAAACAATCTTGAAGAATAGGAAGTAACATAGTTGCCTTTAAAGGTTATAACAAGTTCTGAACCAAAAATAGGAACTCCTTTATAATACTCTCTGAATCTTATATGGGTCAAATCTTTAAGACCATTTTTTAAATCAAAAACCCTTAATTCTGCCTTAGAATCTAACATCAGTTTATTCTGAAAATTCCCTATAAATTTCCTTGCTTTTTCTTCAATTGAACCAGTATAAGGACCTTCTTTTAAATTAAAACCTGTTAGAGGTTTTCCTGTTTCAACATCATAGAAAAAGTCTCCCCTTTTTATCAACTTAGGTGAAGGATGGTAATTTTTCCTGTAAACTGAATACTCATCCTTTACCTCTTTTAAAGCAGAAAGTAGTATAGGGAAAAGTATTAAAAAGATCTTTTTAAACATAATATTTTAAAAATTCTATAGGATTTGAACCTTTTGAACCCTATAAAAAAATTATAATAAATTATAACTTCAAACAGGATATTTCTCAATTAACACATTGGAAATTATAAATTTCATAATTTCTGAAGTTCCTGCACCTATCTCCATAAGCTTTGCATCTCTTAAAAATCTTTCAACAGGATACTCCTTTGTATAACCATAACCCCCAAGAATCTGAATTGCATCAAGAGAAGCTTTAACTCCAAGTCTACTTGCAAGAAGTTTTGAAGTGGCGCTTTCTATTCTATTATCTTTCTTAAAATCATAATTCTTAGCAAGAAAATAAATATAAGTTCTTAAAACCTCAAGGAGAGCTGCATTTTCTGCTATTTTTTCAGAAACCATTTGAAATTCATAGATTGGTTTAGAAAACTGCTTTCTTTCCTTTGAATATTTAATTTGCCATTCAAGGGATGAAAGGGCTATACCAAGAGAAATGGCTGAAATTGTAATTCTTTCAATTTCAAAGCATTTTACAAGTATGTTAAAGCCCTTATCTTTTTCTCCGAGAAGATTTTCCTTAGGACAGAAAGCATTATCAAAAAATAAAGAAGCAGTTGGAGAACCCCTCATTCCCATTTTTTCAAATTTTTTACTCACTGAAAAACCTTTAAAGTCTTTTTCAAAAATGAAACTTGATATTCCCTCTTTTTCTTTTTCAGGGGAAGTTTTTGCATAAACTATTATGATATCAGCAATTGAACCATTTGTTATAAAGATCTTACTACCATTTATGATAAACCCATCTTTTTCCTCCTTTGCTGTAGTTTTGATAGAATAGGTGTCAGATCCTGCATCAGGTTCTGTAATTGCGAGAGCACCTATAAACTCACCCCTTGCAAGTTTTGGGAGATATTTTTCCTTCTGCTCTTTAGTTCCAAACCTTGTAATAGGATGGGCACATAAAACTGAGTGAGCTAAGAGTGAAAGTGCTATTGATGGACTTTCTCTTGAAATTTCCTCAAGCACAATACAAGCTGATAAAACATCCTCTCCAAAACCTCCGTATTCTTCAGGTATAAGAATTCCGGTAAACCCAAGTTCTGCCATTTCTCTAAAAATATAAGAAGGGAACTCATCTTTTTCATCAATACGCGAAGCAATGGGAGCAATTTTTTCCTTAACAAACTTTCTAACTGTTTCCCTCAAAAGTTTTTGTTCCTCTGTTTCCAATAAGTTTAGAAGTTCACCAAACATAAAAAATTATAAGACATATTTACTTTTGAAAAAAACTTATCTTATATTTTTCTATGAGATTTTTAATTATATTCATTTTCTTTATATTTTTAAATTTTTGCTTTCATACAAGGGAAAATAAGAGAGGGGAATTAGAATTTGAAACTTTTGAAAAAGGGTTTTATTCAGGAATAAAAGAAAAAAAGGAAATTGTAATAAAAAATAAAAAGGAATTTCTTGAAATGTGGAAAAATCACACAAAAATACTCCTTCCTCTACCCGAACCTCCTGAAATTGACTTTGATAAATATATGTTAATCTGCACCTTTATGGGAGAAAAACCAACAGGTGGATTTTCCATTGAAATAAAAAAAATTGTTGAAAATGATAGAGAAATATCAGTTTATGTTAAAGAAATATCACCTGGTAAAAACTGTATAGTAACAATGGCTTTTACACAACCTTATCATATTGTTCTTTTAAAAAAATCAAAAAAGAAAATTAAATTTTACTACGAGGAAGAAATAAAAGATTGTTTTTAAAAAATTTTAATCTTTTTTATCAAAAACACATAAAATTTCCACATGATAGGTCTGGGGAAAAAAGTCAAAGGGAATAACTCTCTTTAAAGCATAACCTTTTGAAATTAAAACCTTTGAATCCCTTGCAATTGAAGGGGGAAAACAAGAAAGATAAATTATCTTCTCAGGTTTTATCCTATCTATACCTTCTATTACACTTTCATCTATTCCCTTTCTCGGTGGATCTAAAATTAAAACTTCACCCCTTAAACTTTTAAGAGCATTTCCAGCATCCTCCCTAATTATATCCACATTAAATAAATCATTTATTTTCTGATTGTAAAGAGTATCTTTAATGGAAGAATCATTTATTTCAACAACATAAACCTTTTTAAAAAACTTTGAAAAATAAAAACCAAAAAGACCAACACCTCCATAAAGGTCAATGAGAGTATCATAACCTTTTATCTCCTCCTCCATTTTTTCAAGAAGCATAGGTAAAATAGAAGGATTAACCTGGAAAAAAGACCTGGAAGAAACTCTGAAAGTTAAATCCCCTACATGTTCAAAAATATAATTTCTTCCTGATAGAATCCTCTCCTCTTCACCTAAAATTACATTTCCTTTTTTTGGATTTACATTTTCAACCACACCTGTTATTCTTTCAAGTTCTTCAACCCTTTTTACAATACTCTTTGGAAAACCCCTATTCCTTGTTACAAATGTTATAAGAACCTCACTTTCATCTTTATTTGTTTTAATTGATAGATATCTTAACCTTCCAAAATCTTTTGTTTCATCATAAATTGTAATCCTCTCCTCCTGCAATATATCCTTTATTTTTAACATGTGATCAATTATTATTTTTTTTTGAATCAAACACTCTTCTATTGATATTAAATAATGACTTTCCCTTTTATAAAATCCTGCATAAACTTTTCCCTTTATCCTTTTTAATGGAAAATGTGCCCTTGTTCTGTAATAAAAAATTAGAGGCGAAGGAACAATACTTTCAAGTGGAATTTCCTTAATTTTAGCATTATGATAAAAAGCATCCCTTACAACTTCTTCCTTTATTTTTAATTGATAATTGTAATTTGCCATCTGAAAGTGACAGCCACCACATTCTCCAAAATAGGGACACTTTGGCTTTATTCTCTCTCCACTTTTTTCAATTATCTCAACCGGATAAGTAAATGTAACATCCTTTTTATCTTCGATAATTTCTACTTTTACTTTTTCACCTGGTAAAACAAAAGGAGTAAAAACTATCTTACCCTTATCCCTTGAAATTCCATAACCTTCCTGAACTATTTTTTCTATTTGTATTTCAAATTGCTTGGGCATAGATATATTGAATAACTTTTCTTGAAAGGTCTTTTGCGGCTTCTTTAATTGCTTCCTCTTCTGTTTTTTCCCTTGTATCATAAACACTTTCCCCCTGAAATTCTCTTTCTTCAAAAATCTGTGTACCATCTTTTTTTAAAAAATTAATTTTAGCCTTTATTATCACCTTGTAAGAAAAAACCTCTCCACCCATTGTAACTCCAAAAGGTGTTCTTAAATACCTTGTAATTTCTCCTTTTATAAGTAAATCACAGTTATTTAAATCTTTAAGGGGTATTCTCCTATCTTCAAGAATTCCATCAATAAAACTCTGCGTTACAAAAACCTCTATACCTAACCTTTCTGAAGAATTTGAAAAATTTTCAACACCAATAGTCTTTATACCTTCAGGTAAAGGTGGTCTTAAAGAATAAACACAACTTAAAAATAAAAGAAAAAATAAAAAAATTATCTTATTCACTTAAAACATTATCAAAAACATTTCCATAAACAGGAAAATTCTTTGTCAATTCTTTTACCTTTTCTCTTATTTTCTTTGCTTTTTCTTCACTTTTAGAACTTATCACCTCATAAATCCAGTCGGCAATCAATTCCATCTCCTTTTCCCTCATTCCCCTTGTTGTAACACATGGTGAACCAATTCTTATACCACTTGTAACTGTTGGAGGTTTTTCATCAAAGGGTATTGTATTTTTATTAACAACAATACCTGCAATATTTAAAAGGTCCTCTGCCTCTTTTCCTGTAATTCCAAGTGGTCTTAAATCAATCAAGGATAAATGAGTATCAGTTCCATCTGAAACAATCCTTAAACCTCTTTCCTTTAAAGAAAAAGCAAGTTTTTTTGAATTTTCTAATACATTTTTTATGTATTCTCTGAATTCAGGTGTGCTTGCCTCCTTAAAACATACAGCTTTTGCTGCTATTACATGCTCAAGCGGACCTCCCTGTGTTCCAGGAAAAACTGCCTTATCAATTTTTTCTGCAAGTTCTTTTGTTGAAAGTATAAAACCACCTCTTGGTCCCCTTAAAGTTTTGTGAGTTGTCCCTGTTACTACATGGGCATAGGGAAAGGGATTTTCATGAAATCCTGCTGCTATTAAACCTGTAATATGGGCTATATCAGCAAGCATATATGCTCCAACTTCATCTGCAATTTCTCTAAAGGTTTTAAAATCAATTTTTCTTGGATAAGCCGAATACCCACATACAATAATTTTAGGTTTCTCTCTTTTTGCTAAATCTCTAACCTCATCAAAATCAATTGTTTCAGTATCCTTTCTCACACCATACTGGATAACCCTGTAATATTTTCCTGCCGCATTCACCTTATGTCCGTGAGATAAATGCCCCCCATGAGGAAGTTTCATTGATAAAATTTTATCTCCGGTATTCAAAAGGGCAAGATATACTGCCAAATTAGCCTGAGTTCCTGAATGAGGTTGAACATTTGCATGTTCTGCATTAAAAAGCTTTTTTAATCTATCAATAGCAATTTGTTCAATCTCATCAACAACTTCACATCCCCCATAATACCTTTTAAAAGGATAACCCTCTGCATACTTATTTGAAAGTGGAGTTCCCATTACTCTCAAAACATTGTAAGAGGCATAATTTTCCGAAGCAATAAGGATTATATTTTCTTCCTGCCTTCTTATTTCCCTTTTTATAAGTTCGTATATTTCTCTATCGTAAATTTTCATAAATCTATTATAAAGCAATAAATAAATGAAAATCCCATTTGAACTTTCTTAAAATCAATAAAAATGAAAGAAATCCTAATATATTCAATACCACTCTTGGGTGCAATAACTTTATTTTTTCTAAAAGAGGAAAAAAGAGATTTAATTTTTAATCTTTCTCTTCTTTTTTCAATTATACCCCTTCTATTTTCTGGATTTTATTTATTTTATTTTTTCAAAAACCCCTTAAAAGAATTTTATTTAATTGAATTTAAAATTTCATTTCTTGATCTTGTCTTTAAAATAGATTCCTTTTCTTCATTTTTAATTTTTTTAAACAACCTCTTATTTTCTTTATCAATATATTTTTCTAAGGGAGATATTTTATTCAGAATAAAAGAACTAAATGTATGGCTTTTGTTTACCCAAACATCTTTAAACTTTCTTTTTTCCTCAGATTCTCTTTTACCCTTTTTTATTTTCTGGGAATTTTCAATAATTCCCTTTTACTTTTTAATTGGAATATGGGGAGGAGAAAGAAAAAAAATCGCAAATCTAAAATTTGTATTTTATACTCTTTTATCAGGTGCATTTCTTTTAACAGGTATAATTGGAGTTAAACTTAAATTCTTTGATTCTAAAAGCAGTATAGGTTTCCTTTTATTTTTAATAAGTTTTTCAATTAAAATTCCTTTATTCCCCTTTCATACATGGTTACCGGATGCCCATACTGAAGCACCTACTGCTGGAAGTGTTATATTAGCGGGAGTTCTTCTTAAAATGGGAACATGGGGATTTTATAAATTTTTAATTCCACTTTTCCCTCATGCCTTTTTAAACTTTAAAAATATCATTATTTTTCTTTCAATTTTTTCAATATTTTATGGAGCTTTAATGAGTTTCACCCAGGAAGATTTAAAAAGACTTGTCGCTTATTCAAGTGTCTCTCATATGGGATTTGTTATATTGGGATTATCAATGCAAAATGTTTCAGGAATTCAGGGAGCTTTTTTACAGATGTTTAATCACGGAATTGTAACAGGTGCACTCTTTATTCTTGTTGGAATTTTATATAAAAGAACTTATACAAGAAAACTTTCTGATTTTGGTGGAATTTCAAAAACTATCCCTCTTTTCTCCTTTTATTTTGTTTTATTTTTCCTTTCCACAATTGGATTACCCGGAACATCAAACTTTGTTGGTGAATTTCTTCTTATCTATTCTTCCTTTAAAAATAATTTAGCTTATGGAATAATCCTTGCCTTTGCTCCCTTTTTCTCTGCCCTTTATGCATTAAAGGCAGTAAAAAAAACCTTATGGGGAAAAATAAAAAAAGAAGAATTAAAACATCTTCCTGATCTTGACTTAAAGGAAAGGAAAATACTTTTACTTTTAACAATTTTTGTATTTTTATTAGGTATTATTCCTTCACCTTTTCTTTATATACTTCATAGATGGTAAAGGAAATAATTTTAAATTATTCGCAGGAAATACTCTTAACTACATTTTTAATCATCAATATTTTTTACATGATTTCATTTAATAAAAAAGGTTATCATGTTTTTCTGATATTTTCCTATTTTTCTCTTATATTAACAAACTTTATTTTGAAATCAGAAGGCTTCTTATATCTCTTTGACATTGGAACCTTTTTAATTCTTTACCCCTTTTATTTAACTCAAAATAAAGAAGAATTCTCTATTTCCAATTTCTTTATTTATGCCCATTTACTTTCCCTTCATCTTATTTTAAAAACTGAAAGTTTAATAATTTTCTTCATTTCCCTTGAACTTTTGTCCTTTGTATTTTACATTCTAATCGGGCTTGAATCAAAAAAATTTAAAGACCTTTCACCCCTTATAAGATATTTTGTTATTGGTTCCCTATCTTCTCTTTTTTTACTTTTTTCCCTCATATTGCTCTATACCAAAACTCAAACTCTTTCCTATAAAGCCTTTACCCTCTTTGAAAAAAATGACAAGCTTTATCTTCTTTCCTTTCAGCTTTTTATATTTTCTCTTGGTTTTAAGATTCTTTTTATTCCCTTTCAATTTTTTATGCCAGATGTTTTTGAAAAAATAAGCATTCCTTATTTGACTTTAATTTCCTTAACTCCAAAGGCAGGTATCCTTATTTTCCTTTACAAAATAAAATTTTATCTTCCTGAAATAACATTTCCTCTCTCTTTTTTCGCTATTATAACAATACTTCTTTCTAATTTAGCTGGAATTTACGAAAATAGAATTAAAAGAGTTTTAGCCTATTCATCAATTTCTCACTCTGCCTTTTTGCTTTTTTCCATACTACTTCCTGATCCTGCCTCTAAAAATGTTTTACTTTACTACCTTATAATTTATTTTATAATGAAAGGTGGAATCTTAATCTCTTTAACATATTTTATTCAAGGAAAAGAAGATATAGAATTTGAAAAATTCAAGGGATTATTTTTCACAGATAAAATAATTTCAATTTCAATTTTTTTATTTATCATATCCCTTTCCTCCTTTCCACCCTCAGGAGGTTTTTTTGCAAAATTTTATCTTCTATATGAACTTTTCAAAACAGGATATAAAAAGGAAGTTTTAATTCTTATTCTTTTAACAATACTATCTTTTGGTTACTATATAAAATTTTTAAATTACTTCTTTCTTGAACCAGGAAAATTAAGAGAAAAAAATTATTCTAAATTTTTCGAATTTTTTACACTTTCTTTATCAGTTATTTCCCTTTTTGGCTTTATTTTCATTAAATTTTTTATATGATAGTTGAATTAAAAAATCTTAAAAAAATCCTAAAAAAATTTAAAAAAGAAGGAAAAAAAATTGTTTTTACCAATGGATGCTTTGATATTATACATTTTGGACATATAGAGATTTTAAGAAAGGCAAAGAAAAAAGGTGATATACTTATAGTGGGTTTAAATTCAGATAGATCAATTAAAAAAATTAAGGGAAATAAAAGACCTATAATTAATGAAAGGGATAGAGCAAAAATTCTTGACTCAATTAAATATGTAGATTATGTGATTTTATTTGATGAAAAAACTCCATATAGATTAATAAGAGAAATAAAACCGGATGTTCTTGTTAAAGGTGCTGATTATAAATTAGAAGAAGTTGTGGGAAGTGATATAGTTTTAAAAAATAAAGGAGAAGTTTATCTTGTTAAGCTTTTAAAGGGAAGAAGCACAAGTAAAATTATAGAAAAGATAATAAAAAAATATGGAAAAAATTGATTTTAAAAAATTTTTAAATGAGGAACAGATTAAAGCTTGCTTCCATGAAAAAGGTCCTGCCCTTGTTCTTTCAGGTGCAGGAACAGGAAAAACAAGAGTTTTAACTTACAGAATCTGTTATTTAATTATTAATAATGTTCCATCTGACAGAATTCTCGCTTTAACCTTTACAAATAAGGCTGCTGACGAGATGAAGGAAAGAATTAAAAATTTAATAAAGGATGAGGCAAAAAAACTATGGATGGGAACCTTTCATTCTCTTGGATACAGGATATTAAGGGAATGGGGAAAAATTATAGATATTCCTGAGAATTTCACTGTTTATGACAGAGAGGATAGTAAAAGAATTTTAAAGGATATAGTGGGAGAAGGTGAAAGCCTATCTATGTGGGTTGAAAATATTTCAAAAATAAGAAATGGTCTTAAAACTCCTGACACATATGAAAAAGAAATAGCTCAAAAATATATAGAATCATTAAGAAAAAATAAAGCACTTGATTTTGATGACCTTTTACTTTTACTTATAGAACTTTTTAAAAGGGATAAAAATGTTAGAAATTATTATCAGGAAAAGTTTTTACATATCCTTGTTGATGAATATCAGGATACATCTTTTATTCAATATAAAATATTGAAAATTTTATCAAAAAAACATAGAAATTTATTTGTAGTAGGTGATGAAGATCAATCAATCTATGCCTTTAGGGGTGCAAGGGTTGAAAATGTATTTGATATTATTAAGGACTTCCCTGATATTAAAATATACCGTCTTGAAAGAAATTACCGTTCCCACGAAATCCTTTTAAAAGCAGCAAATTATCTTATAAGTCATAATAAAGGTAGAATAGGTAAAAATTTATGGACAGATGTTAAAGAAGGTGAAAAAATAAAAATCCTTGAAACAAAAGATGAAAGGGAAGAAGCTGAAAAAGTTTATGAAATTATAAAAGATAAAAATCCTTCAGATGTTCTTATACTTTACAGAACAAATGCCCAATCAAGACCTTTAGAGGAAATTTTTAACTTAAAGAAAGTTCCCTATCAGGTTGTTGGAGCTTTAAAATTCTTTGAAAGAAGAGAAATTAAAGATTTTATTTCATACTTAAAATTTATAGTTAACCCATACGATTATGTTAGTTTTGAAAGACTTATTGAGTCCCCGAGAAGGGGAATAGGGGAAGTAACTCAGAAAAAATTAAAAAAAATTGCAGAAAAAAAAGAAATATCAATTCTTGATGCAATGAAAGAAGGGGAATTTTTAAAAAGTCTATCAACAAATTTAAAAAAAGAAATCAAAAAACTTACAGAACTTTTTGATTATATAAGATTTAATTTAGAAAATTTAACCTGTCTTGAAATTGCTGAGAAAATTTATGAAGAGGTTGAATTTATAAAACATTTAAAAAAAATTTCAACGGATAATTTAAACTTTGAATCAAGATATGAAAACTTAATGGAACTTTTTGCTTCAATGAGAGAATTTGTATTAAAAGAAGAAAAACCCTCACTAACAAATTATCTTCAAAATGTTGTTTTAAGAATTGATGAAGAAAATATAGAAAAAGATATCTTCACTTTGATGACAGTTCATAATGCCAAGGGACTTGAAGCTGAAACTGTAATTATTACAGGTCTTGAAGAAGGTCTTTTCCCTCACTTTTTATCCCTTGAAAATGACAGAGAAATAGAAGAGGAAAGGAGATTATTTTATGTTGCACTGACCAGAGCAAAAAAAGAAGTTTATCTTTTATATTCAAGGGAGAGATGGAGAAAGGGAACAAGAGAAACCCTTCCCTCAAGGTTTTTGTACGAACTCCCAGAAAGCTGTTTGGAATGGGTTAAAAAAGAAGAATTTATAAAGAAAGAGGAAAAAATTTTAAAAAGGGGAGATAGAGTCTATCATCCTTTCTGGGGTGAAGGAATTGTTCTTGACTTAGGAGATGGAAAAGCAAAAATTAATTTTTTTAGAAGAGGAGTTATAACTCTTGTTTTAAGGAAAGTTCAGGGACTTAAAAAATTATATCTTGATGAATAAAAAAATTGTAAAATTTGTGATAATTGAAAATTTAATTTTCATAATACTTTTTACATTTTCACTAATTATCCTTTATATTGTTATTGATTTCTTTGAAAACATTGATAAGTTTTTAAAGGGATTTTCGCCCTATAAAATTCTTCTTTATTATTTTTTTCAGACACCTTACCTTACAGTTTTACTTTTACCTGTTGCATCCCTTCTTGCACCCTTTTTTACCATCGGGAGAATGGCAAGGGATTTTGAACTTATTGCATTAAAAACTGGTGGAATAAATTTAAAAAAATTTTTTCTTCCCCTTTTATTTTTTGGAATTATTCTTTCTTTAATCTCCTTTATTATTAATGAGACAATAGAGCCGGTTTTTATGAGAAAAGCAATGAGCATAAAATACAAGGAAATTGAAAAAAGACCTGCACCTTGGGAAAGAATTTTTGAAACAGATTTTAATTTTATAGAAAAAAAAGGAAATTTAGATAGATTTTTTCACTTTGGATTAATTGATTCAAGAAGAAAAGAAGGTGAAGATATTTATATCACTGAAATGGAAAAAAGTAAAACAAAAAGATTTATATATGCAAAAAGGGGAGAATTTAAAAATGAAGGATGGAAGCTCTATGATGGAATTTTATATGAATATAGCTCTGACGGTGAGAGTGTTTTAAATTTTGAAAACTTTAAGGAAAAACCTTTTTATGAAATAAGGGTTTCTCCCTTACAAATGTTATCTTTAAGAAAATCCCTTGAAGAGATGAATGTTTTTGAAATAAAAAAATTGTTGAATACTCTAAAGAATGCAGGACTTGATTATAAAAAGGAAGAAGTTGAATTCTTTATTCATTTTTCCTTCCCCTTTTCAATTTTCATAACACTTTTGCTCTCAATTTCCCTTGCTTCAAGAACAAGGCAGAAAGGTAAAGCTTTTGTATTAACTCTTGCTACCACTTTATCCTTTATTTACTGGGGAATGCTTGAAATATCAAGGGCAATGGGGCACGCATATATTTTATCACCTTTTCTTTCAGCTTGGTTACCAAATATTATATTTTTAATTCCTGCAATAATTTTCTTTTTAATAATACCTCTCTAACTGTGTTAGATTTTGAAGGATTTTTTGAAAAATATAAAAAAATAAAAAATAAAAAAATTGGAATTTTAACCAATCACTCCTTCTGTAATAGAAACTTGGTAAATTTTTTAGATTTTCTCTTAGAGAAAAACTTTAATATAAAAGTTATTTTTTCGCCAGAACATGGATTTTTTGGAACCTTTCAGATGGAGGAAAAAGTTAATGATGATTATTATAAGAATATACCTGTAAAAAGTCTTTATGGTGATAAAATTGATATAGATATAAAGGATTTAGATGATATAGAAATTTTAATTATAGCAATTCCTGACAATGGTTCAAGGTACTATACATATAAATGGACAGCCTTGAAGTTAATTGAAAAATTTGATAAAAAAATTATTATTTTTGATTACCCTAATCCTTTAAACGGAATTTCTATTGAAGGACCTTTAATAGAAAAAAATTATAAATCTTTTGTCGGACTTTACCCTATACCTGTTAGATTCGGTTTAACAATAGGAGAACTTTCTCTTTATATTAAAGGTGAATTTAAAATGGATAAAGATATTGAAATTTTTAGAATAAAAAACTGGAAAAGAAAGTTATTTTTTGATGATACCTCTTTTCCATTTATAACAATGTCACCAAATATGATAGATTTTGAGACTTCTCTTTTATATCCAGGAATGTGTCTTTTAGAAGGAACGAATATATCAGAGGGAAGAGGAACTGCAAAACCCTTTAAGATTTTTGGAGCAGATTTTATTGACCCATTTAATTTGTTTAAAAAGTTAGAAAAAATAGAAGGTGTTAGATTTAAACCGGTTTATTTCAGACCAATGTGGAATAAATACAAGGAAAAAATTTGTGGTGGATGTGAAATATACATAGAAAATAAAAGAAAATTAAAATCCTTTAAAATGGGACTTTTAATTATTAAAAGTATAATGGAGCTTTACCCTGAAAAATTTGAATTTAAAAACCCTCCTTATGAATTTGAAAAGGAAAAAAAGCCCTTTGATATTCTTGTGGGGAATTCTTATGTAAGGGAAATGTTACAAAAAGGTGATGAAATTGAAAAAATAGAAAAAAAATGGAAGAAAGATCTAAAGGAATTTGATGAAAAGAGGAGGAAATATTTTCTATATGATTGAAAGAGGAGTGGTTCTTTCAGCAGGTTATTCAAAAAGGTTAAGACCTTTGAGTTTTTTTATTCCAAAACCTCTTATAAAAATTAAAGGTAAACCTATTATTATTCATATTTTTGATAATCTTAAAAATTTAGGTGTAAAAAAAATTTATGTTAATCTTTATTATAAAAAAGATAAAATAGAAAAAATTATCAAAAATTCAGAATATAAAGATATAATTTTTATTTTTAAGGAAAAGGAACTTATGGGAACTGGTGGTGGAGTAAAAAATTTTGAAAAATATATTGAAGGTAATTTTATATTACATAACTGTGATATTTATCATAAACTTGATTTAAATGAATTTGTTGATTTCCATTTTAAAAATTCTAAAATTGGAACTTTACTTCTTACTTTTATGGAAACAAAAAGTGAAGTAGTTTTAGAAGGAAATTTAGTAAAAGATATTAAGATTCATAAAAGAAAAAATAAATTTTTAACCTATGCGGGAATTTCAATTTTTAAAAAGGAAATTTTCAGATTTATACCTGAAGGTAAAAGTGATTTACTTGATGTTTTTTTTGAATTGATAAAATATAAGGAACTTGCGGGATTTAAAGTGAAAGAAGGTCTTATTTTTGACATAGGTAGTTTTAAAACTCTTTTTAATTTATATTTAAGGAATTATTAAAAAAATAAAGATTTTAAGTGGTGGCTCTGACAGAATTTTTTTGAAAATAAAAGAATTAAAAAATTCTGTTATTTTAAAGGATAGTGATGAAATTCAGTTTTTAAATTATATAAAGATAGGAAATTTTTTAAATAAAAAAATGCTTTCAGCCCCAAAAATTTATTTTTATGATTTAGAAAATAAAATTGCTATTATTGAAGACCTTGGTGATAAATCTATTTTTAAAATTTATAAAAGAGATACTTTCAATTTATATAAAAGAATAATTGATTTTTTAATAGAACTTCAGTTTAAGGCAAGAGAAGGTTTTTTAAATTTATCCTTAAAAAGGAAAAAAATTTTTGATTATGAATCTTTAAGATGGGAGACAGATTATTTTAAAAGGGAATTCCTGATAAATTTTTTGAAATTCAAAGAAGAAAAATTAAGGGAAATTGACAGGGATTTTGATAAACTTGCAAGAGAATGTGATAAAATGCCAAAACTTTTTATGCACAGGGATTTTCAATCAACAAATATTTTTTTAAAACAAAATAAAATAAGAATAATTGATTTTCAGACTGCTCATATAGGACCTTTCACCTATGACCTTTCATCTCTTCTTGAGGATCCTTATGTAGAAATTAATGAAAATGTTAAGGAAAACCTTTTGTTTTATTATTACGATAGAATAAAAGATAGATTTAGAAAAATGAGTTTTGATGAATTTTATCATTATTACTTACTCACTTCCTCTCAGAGGTTAATGCAGGCACTTGGTGCTTACTCTTATTTATCATTAAAAAAGAAAAAGAAATGGTTTAAAAAATTTATAAAACCTGCCTTTAAAAAATTAAAAATTATTGAAGAAAAAATAAGATTTTTTCATAAAATAATAAGGTGAAAGATAAAAAAAGGTTTTTATTCCTTGACCTTTTAAGAGGTATCGCTGTTATTGAAATGATTAACGGACATTCCCTTGATGCTTTACTCTCAATTTCCCAGAAATCATCCCTCTTTTACCAAACCTGGATGCATGTTAGAGGATACACTGCTCCCCTTTTTCTTTTTGCTTCAGGAATAAGCTTTGCTTTATCAACAATAGATAGAAAAGAATACCTTGTTTTTTCTGAAAAATTATTTACAAGAATAAGAAGAATACTTTTTATTATTTTACTTGGTTATACCCTTCATCTTCCCTATTTTTCCTTAAGAAAAATATTATTATATTCAAAATTTAATGATTGGAATAATTTCTTTAATGTTGATATCCTTCAATGTATAGGAGTAAGCCTATTAATACTTCAATTTTTTTATTTTATTACCAAAAAGGAGAAATTTTTTTTAATTACAAACTTTTTTTTAATTTTTATTTTTTCAATTTTAAGTTTCTTTATTAATAAAGGATTTGAACCTAATTTACCCCTCTTCTTTTATAAATATTTTAAAAATTCAAACTTTCCCTTAACACCCTTTTCCATATACCTTTTTTCAGGTTTTTTTCTCGGATATTTAGTGATAAAAAAAGAAAATAAAAATCTTTATTTCATAATTTTTGCATTAATAAATTTTTTAGTATACCTTTTATTAAAATCTTTTACAAGTTTTGTCGCCTCTATTTATTTTAAAATCTTTAACTTAACCCTTTTATCCTTAATTTTATATCAATTTGAAAATAAAGAAAATAAATTCTTGAATATTATAAAAATCGTCGGAATGGAATCACTTTTTGTATATTATTCACATCTATTAGTTGTTTATGGTTCTGCTTTCAATAAAACTTCTTTAAAATCACTTTTTTCAGGCTCTTTAAGTTTTTTTGAAATCTATCTAATAATTTTTACTCTTATATTCCTTTTTACCTTTATATCACTTTTCTGGAATTATCTTAAAAGAGAAAAGAAAAATTTATCAAATGTGATTAAATATTCAATTTACTTTTATTTTCTTTTTAACTTGCTTTTAAGACCATACTAAAATTAAAATATATTCACCAAATGTATTTTCTTTATTTATTTTTATTTTTTCCGGTCTTTTTGTTATTTGCCATCTTTGGGGCATATAGACTTTGGCTTTTACTTCTTTACAGAAATTCAGAAAAAGTAAAATTGCCCCAGAAGGAAATTAAGGAATTTCCCTTTGTTACAATTCAGATACCAATTTATAATGAGTTTAATGTAGTGGAAAGAATAGTGGAGAGTGCTGTAAAAATTGATTATCCAAAGGAAAAATTCGAAATTCAAATTCTTGATGATTCAACCGATGAAACAAAGGAACTTGTTGATAGACTTGTTGAAATTAAGAGAAAAGAAGGATTTAATATTTACGTAATAAGAAGAGATAATAGAAAGGGATTCAAAGCAGGAGCACTTAAAAATGGACTTAAATATGCAAAAGGAGAGTTTGTGGCAATATTTGATGCTGATTTTATAATACCCGCTGATTTTTTAAAAAGAACCCTTCCCTATTTTGAAAACCCAAAGGTTGGTTTTGTTCAAAGTAAATGGGATTATATAAATGAAAATGAAAACTTACTTACAAGAATTCAGGCAATGCTTTTAAGAACTCATTTCTGGCTTGAGCAGGAGGCAAAGTTTAAAAGTGGTTTCTTCTTTAATTTTAACGGAACTGCTGGAATATGGAGAAAATCTGCTATAATTGAAGCAGGTAACTGGCATGAAGATACCCTTGCAGAAGACCTTGATTTATCAATAAGAAGTCACCTTAAAGGATTCAAGGGGATTTTTTTAGATGATCTTTTAGTTTCTTCTGAATTACCCACAGATTTTAATGCTTTTTTAATTCAGCAAAAAAGGTGGACAAAAGGAACTTTTCAGGTCGGTCTGAAGCTATGGAAAAGCATTTTGAAATCAAATTTAGATAGAGAGGATAAACTTAATATTTTAATCCATACCCTTTCACCTTTCCTTTACCTTTTAAATGTAATCTACTTTGCTATTATTTGGCCTTTATCAAGATATTCACATATACTCTTTGGACTTCTTGTTCTTTTTCTTGGTATGGTAAATTTATATAACATATGGACAATAGATAAAAAAGTAAGAAAAGATTACTTATATGAGTGGAGACTTAAAGATATGTTTTATTTGATAATAGTTTTTACTTCTTTCTGTTTTGAAGGAACAAAAGCTGTTCTTGAAGCAATTTTCAAAAAGGATTTTATTTTTGAAAGAACTCCAAAAAAGGGAAATGGGACAAGAAAAGCTTACTCTGTAAAATATGAGATAGGTATATCAGAAACTTTAAAAATTTTCTATTCCTTTATTTCCATTTTTTTAGCTTTCAAACTGAAAATCTGGGGTGCGCTTCCATGGCTTTTACTTTTTTCTTTAAGTAGCCTTTATTACTTTGTAAAACATATTAATATTTTTAGTACAAATGTAGCAATAGAAAAAAACGTTCTTACAAAAAGATAGTATATTTGAAAAATTTATCATTAAATATTTATAATAGTAAAAAGTAATATTAGAAAGCAAAAATGAAAAAATATCTCTTAAAATTTGAAAAGGTTTTTAACTTTTTTGAAAAATACAAAATAAATTTCGCAATCTTCGGCGATACAGCGGTATATATGTGGGGGGTTAGAAAAAAAATAAGATATATAGACTTAATAATTGATTTTGAAGATAAGAACCTTGAAAGATTTATAAAATTAATGCAGAATATGGGGATGAAAATAAAAGGAAATATAAAATACAAATTTTTATATGAGTATTTAAAAAACAAAGAAAGTTTTCAAGAGGAATTTTTATTTTTTTATCACAGGAGAATTTTTCCATGGAGAATTAAACTGCACTTAAAAGAAAATATAAAGGATTATAAGATTGTAGAAAAAAAACTTGGTGAAACAAAAGTTTATGTTATATCCTTAGAAGACCTTATTAATTTAAAGAAAAGAAAATTAAATTTAAAAACATTACAGGACCTCCATTTTATGAAAAATGTGTTTTCCAATACCCTTGAAAAAGTCCCTTAAGTTTTAACTAACTTACCTTCCGGCTAAAAGCCCGAAAGTTATTTCAACTCCTGAATCAGGACCATTATTTAAAATAAAAAGGTATTTTGCATTTATAATAAATTGAATATCATATGTGTGAAAAAGAATAAAACCCCCACCTATTCCAAGAGCAGGTCCATTTCCTCCAGCAATTTTGCGACCACTACCATCATTAAACCAATATCCGTTTTCATAAATATCAGGCATAAAATAGTAACCAGGCACAAATTCATAAAATAGAGCATTATCTCCGGTTGAAGTATAAAACCTTACAGGAAATTCAAATCCAAAACCTCTTGAAAAAACAGCATATTCAAGGGAAACTGATGTCTTTTTTACTTCATAATGAAATCCAAGAATAAATCTTGATAGATTCAAAGGAACATCCCTATTTTCATCATAATATCCTGTTAAAGGGAAAATTGAACCTACCCTTGCAGTTAAATATCTCCTCGTTCGTCTCTTTCTTGGTTCTTCTTCAGCTTCATAACCTGTGATTGTTTCTGTTGAAACGACTTTTTCAATGCTTTTTCCTTCATATACAGATTTTGCCATTCTCTCAACAATAATATTTAAATCTGATTCCCTGTCAGCAACATCTCTCTGATTGTAAACAAATTTACCTTCCTTTGAATTAAAAACTTTAACCCTTAAGAGGTATTTTTCACCGAGTCTATCAAGATAAACAAATACTATATTTTCCAAATCGTATTCTTCCGAATATTTTTTTAAACAAGTGTCACTTTCACATTCTTTTACTTTAAGAAAAAACTCTTGAACCTTATTCCTTTCAAGAACACTTCCATAAGAGGAAAGTTCCTCCTCCATATAATCAATAACAATTCTATAAACATTGGAATCTACATTTCTTGATTCATAAGGTAAAACCGCATAGGCATACTTATTTATAAAGAAAAATGCTATTAAATTCATATTTAACCTCCTTTTTTATATTTTATACTCTTCACAAATAATAAGTCAATTAAAAAATTTTTTCATAAGTTCCTTGAAAGAAAGGTTTTCTTTTATATTCTTATTTAAAATTTTTGCAAAATCTTTTATTTTTTCGTAAAGTTCAAAACCTATATCCTTATTACCTTTAAAATAAATGGATTTATTTGAAAGAAGAGGGTCCGTATCTTTATCAAAAAAATTTGTTGAAGGCACAGGTGAAAATTGAGCAGGATAAATTTTTATCTTTTTATTATAAAGATATTCGTAACTCTTCAAAATTTCATCAAAATCATCATCCTCAGTTCCTATAAGAACATAGCAACCTATCTCATCAAATCCAGCCTTCCTTAAATTTGTAATTGCATCCTCAAAGTGTTTTAAAGTAAGCTTTTTTGACCAT
This sequence comes from candidate division WOR-3 bacterium, assembly GCA_039803925.1. NCBI lineage: Bacteria > Pseudomonadati > Caldifarciminota > Caldifarciminota bacterium. The sequence continues at coordinate 31,300 of JBDRZL010000017.1, forward strand.
TTGTTTTTAAGTTTTTCCTCATTAATTGTTTCAAATCCTATTCTTATTGTTTTAAAATTTGCCTTCTTTAAAAGATAAGCCATCTCCTCATCTATATACCTTGCATGAATTGCATTGGGAGTGTGAATTCTTATATCAAGATTTTTTTCTATTAATTTTTTTAAAAAATTTTTAAATTTTTCCTTAGGGTACAAAAGTGCATCATCATAAAAGGCTAAATCTTTTGCTTTCTTAATTTTATTTATTCTTTCTATCTCATCTATTATCTTTTCATCCCCAAGCTCATAAAACTCTGGAAACAAAAGGTTTGATACGCAATAGGAACAACTGAAAGGACACCCAAAGGACCTTAAAATTGCAAAATGTTTTAAAATTGGATAATCAAAATAAATGTCAAAACAGATATTATCCCTTTTTAAATACTTATCAATATCAATTTCTACATCCATTATTTTTGATAATTTTTCCAAAATATTCTTTATTTTTCTTTCAGAAATAATAATTGTATCGTAAAAATTTTTTTCAGCATGTTCTCTGCATAGAAAAACATACCTTCCTCCAAGTATGTATATAGATTGAGGATAGAATTCCTTCAAAAAATCAATTGTTTTTCTTATCCCAGGATACCAGTAAGTCATTCCACTTGTTATAAGAATGTAATCAAAATTATCAAAATTTTTTAAATAATCTCTTAAAATATTTTCATACCACCCATAAATTTTATATTTTCTTTTTATATCCTTTAATAAAGAGGGTTTTTCAATTTCTTTTGAGGGGAACTTTCCGGTACTGAAACTTTTATCCTTTATTTTCTTTAAATCTTTTTCACCTAATTTTTCCCTGAAAAAGGGATTGTGCCTATCAAGAAAATCAAGAAGAAAAACCTTAAAACCCTCTCTTTTTAAAATACTACCCAGCACTAAAAGACCAAGGGGTTTGATCCAGAAATCATATAAAGAAAAATCAGTCACCCAGGGATTTACAAGGAGAATTTTAAAATTCTTTTTCATTTTCTTAAAATAATATCTTTAAAATAATAAGAGTTCAATTCTCTTTTTAAAAAAGTTAAGTAAACAGGATGATAGTAATTTTTTATCTAATCCTCCAACAATTAGAAATAAAAGAGTTTATTTACAAGGGAGAAGAAAAATACTTTGAATATATTGAAAAACTTACATCAGGTGGTGATAATGCTGAAGCCTATTTCTCCTTTGATAATACAAGAATCATCTTTCAGAGAAGTGATTACAAAAAATATATGTGCGACCAGATTTTCATATACGATTTAAAAAAGAAAAAGTATAACCTTGTTTCAAGGGGTAAGGGTAGAACAACTTGTGCTTATTTTATGCCAGACGGTAAAAATATTATATATTCCTCAACACATCACATATCTCCTGAATGTCCTGAAGTTCCAAAACTTGATATAAAAAGATATTACTGGCCTATATTTCCCTATGATATTTTTATGTTTAATTTAGAAAAAAAAGAGCTTAAAAGGTTAACAGATAACCCTTTTTATGATGCTGAAGCAACTGTAAATGAAAAGGGAGAAATAGTTTTTACATCTTTAAGGGACGGTGATATTGGAATATATATGTTAAACCCAGAAAATGGTGAAGTTAAAAAAGTTATAAATCTGTATGGTTATGAAGGTGGACCCTATTTTATGCCAGGAAATGAATATATACTTTATAGGGCATTTTATCCTGAAAATGAGGAAGAGTTAAAAAATTATAAAGAACTTATTGAAAAAAATATTGTTGCACCTTTAAGACTTGAAATCTATATGGTTAAAAGAGATGGTTCAGAAATAAAAAAATTGACAAACTTTGGAAAAATTTCCTTTGCACCCTTTCCCCATCCAAAGGGTAAATACATTATTTTTTCTGCTAACCTTGATAAAGATAAACCCTTTAATTTTGACCTTTATATAATGAAAACAGATGGAAGTGATCTTGAAAGGATAACTTACTTTGAGGGCTTTGACTCCTTTCCGATGTTTTCCTGGGATGGAAAATACCTTGTTTTCTGTTCAAACAGAAAGGGAGAAACTGAGAGGGAAACAAATGTATTTATAGCAAAATTAAAGGAGGAGTTTATTAGAAAACTTGAAGAATAAATTGCTCTGTATAATACCTGCAAGAGCCTCTTCAAGGAGGCTTAAAAATAAAAATATCTATCCACTTCTTGGAAAACCACTTATCTTATATACAATTGAAGAGGCATTAAAAAGCGGGATTTTTGATAGAATAGTTATCTCAACTGATTCTGAGGAAATAAAAAAATTAAGTTTAGAAAAAGGTGTAGATGTTATCAAGAGGCCTGCAAAATTATCAGGTGACAAAGCAAAAATTATAAGTGCAGTATTTCATGTTTTAAAAAAATTAAAAGAAGAATTTAACTATATATTTTTATTACAACCAACATCACCTTTAAGGGATAAAAACGATATATTAAAGGCTTTTGATAAAATAAAAAGGGAAAGAGCTGATTTTCTTGTAAGTGTTACTGATTTTGAAAAACCTTTTAAATGGGCAATTTATAAAAAAAACAAATTCTTTGATTTTTACTTCTCAAAGAAATTCAGAAAAAAACTATTTTTACCAAATGGAGCTATTTTTATAGCAAAGCAAAAAGCTCTTTTAAAGGAAAAAACCTTTTATGGAAAAAAATTAACCATATACTATATGCCAAGGGAAAAATCTATTGATATAGACACAATATATGATTTAAAAATGACTGAAATTATTTTAAAATTAAAAAATGAAACTGAAAGATCTAACAAAAGATAGAACTTTTTTAATAGCAGAAGCAGGTGATAACCATAATGGTTCAAGGGATTTAGCCCTTTATTTATGTGATCTTGCTAAAAAGGCAAGCTGTGATTCTGTTAAATTTCAGACCTTCATAACAGAAGAGGTTATTTCAAGGGGAACAGAGAAAGCACCCTATCAGAAAAGAAAAGATGAATCAGAGGATATGTATGAGATGTGTAAGAAACTGGAACTTTCCTTTGAAGATTTTAAGATTATAAAAAATTACTGTGATAAAATTGGAATTTTATTTTTCTCAACCCCTTATGATATAAGATCAGCAGAATTTTTAAATGAAATTGGTGTTCCATTTTTTAAAATAAGTTCAACAGACTTAAACAACTTTTATCTTCTTGATGTAATAGCAGAATTTAAAAAACCAGTTATAATTTCAACAGGAATGGCAGATTTAGAGGAAGTGAAAAAAACTTACGAATTTTTAAAAGAAAGAAAGGTTCCTGAAATTGCTATACTTCAGTGCACTTCGGAATATCCAGCACCTTTTGATGAACTCAATTTGAAAGTTATTGAAAATTTTAAAAGAGAATTTAAAGATGCAATAATAGGTTTTTCTGACCATTCAGAAGGATACCTTGCAAGTTGTATTGCAGTTTCTCTTGGAGCAAAAATTATTGAAAAACATTTCACTCTATGGAAAGGTCTTCCTGGTCCAGATCATAAGGCTTCCCTTTCACCTGAAGAGCTCTTTTTATGGGTTAAAAATATAAGATTAACAGAAAAAATGCTCGGTGATGGAATTAAAAGAATAACAAAAAGTGAAATTGAAGTAAAAAAAGTTGCAAGAAGATCAATTTATTTGAAAAGAAATAAAAGAAAAGGAGAAATAATTGAAAAGAATGATATTGTAGCTTTAAGACCAATAAAAGGCATAACACCTGATAGAGTTTATGAAGTTTTAGGGAAAAAGTTAAAAAGGGATAAAAAGAAATTTGAGCCCCTTTTTGAAGAGGATTTAGAGGATTAGTTAAAAAGAATACTTTCACTTATAAGGGCACAGCCCCTTAATTCCTCATCAACCCTTTCAATTATTTCAAAACCTTTTCCCTTAATTTTTCCCATATCAGGTGTTAAAAGAAAAGAACAGGTTTCAAGATTGAATAGATCGTAAATTGCTATTAAGCCTTTATTAGAGAATTTTCCCTCTTCATTTAAAATTCTAAATCTTAAAAAGGGTAAAGAAGATTTAAATCTTACCTTTTTGTTTTCAAAAATAAATTTTCTTAAAGTTATATCATAGAACTGTGAAGCAATTTCACACATTCCATATTCATTTATAACATAACTTTCATCAATGTTAAAAAATTCCTTATAAATCTTTATTAAATTTTTTTCCTTTAATAAAATCCTTTTAGTTTTCCATCCACCTGTATCCATAATTCTCGAGCCTTCCTTTAAAAAAATTTTTTCATTATTTTCTTTTAAAAAAATTGCAAAATCATAAAGGGAAAGGGTTGTTCCAAGTAATACTATTTTTTTCTTTTCTCTTTTCATTTTTTTAAGAGCATCCTTATAATCTTTTCTATCAAATACAAAATAAAAATTTTTTGAAAAATTTTTTGCAACAAGGGAAAGCATATAGGAAAGGGAGGAATTATTCCTCTTTTCAAAAGGTTCAAAAAATATATAAAAGTTAGTTTTTAAATCATCAGGCAAAACAAAATGTTTAAAGGAAATAAGGATACTTCTATTTATAAATTCAGTATCCACATAAAAGGATTTTGATCTTAAAAACTCACTTGTTCCAGATGAAAGGAAAATAACTCCTCCTTTTTCTTTAATTGACCTAACCTCATATTTTTTAAAGAATCTAACAGGCATTAAAGGAATATCCTCAAAATTTTTTACCTTGCTTTTATCCTTATTAAACCTATCACAGAATTTTTTATATACTTTGTTGTTATCATACTGAAATTTAAATACATCTAAAAAAATTTCCTCGTCAAAATCCATGTTATTTAAAGATTTTAAAATTTTTTCTTTTATAGAGAAGACTTTCATAATTAATTATAATATATATTGTGAAAGCAGGAATTATTGGATTTGGAAAAGTGGGAAGTTCCCTCTATGACCTTTTGAGGGAAAAATCTTTTAAGGTAAATATATTTTCAGTAACAAAGGGAAAAGGAAATTTAAAAGATTTAGTTATAAATTCAGATTTAATTTTCATAACTGTTAAGGACGATCTTATTCCTTTAAGGGTTAAAGAAATAAGTAAAATAAAAGGGATTAAAGGAAAACACTTTATTCATCTTTCAGGTGCAACACCTTTATCAATTCTTGAGCCTTTAAAGAAAAAGGGAAATTTTATAGGTAAACTTCATCCAATCCAAACTTTTCCTGAAAGAAGTAAAGAAAGTTTTAAAAATATATACGCAACTTTTTCAGGAAATGAAGAAACTTATAAAATCTTAAAAAAAATTTTCTCAAGGGATTTCAAAATAATAAAAATGGAGGATAAAGAGCAGATTTTGATTCACATTGCCTGTGTTTTTGCCTCAAATTTTTCTGTATATTCAATTTTAAAGGCAGAGGAAATCCTTGAAAGTTTAAAATTGAAAAGAGAAATTTTAAAACCAATAATAAATGCATCCTTTAAAAATGTCCTTTCAAAAGGAGCAAAAAACTCTTTAACAGGTCCTGCAAGAAGAAAGGATTTAAAAACAATAAAACTTCACAGGAAAATATTAAAAAATTTTAAAAAAGATTTATACAAGATTTATAATTATTTAACAGAGAAAATTTTAAATGAAAGAAACTTATAAAAATTTCCTTTTAAATCACCCCTTACTTAAAGGTATAGGTGAAAAGGGGATAGATAGTATTTCTTCAATTGCGTCTTTTATATATCTTAAAAAGGGCGAAATACTTTTCAAGGAAGGTTCAGAAGGAGAGGATTTATATATAATTGTTGAAGGTGAAGCTGAAATTTTAAAGGGAAAAGAACTTGTGAAAATTGCAGAGTTAAAGGAAGGAGCAATAATAGGTGAGCTTTCTTTTCTTTTAAAGAGTGGAAGAACAGCAACTTTAAGAGCAAGTAAGGATTCAATTTTTTTTAGAATTGATGGGAAACTTCTTGAGGAAAAAATTTTAAAAGGAGAAAAACCTTACATTGAGATTTTATTTTCAATATCAAGAATTATAGCAGAAAGGTTAAGCAACATGAATCTTATTGTATCTGAATATTTAAAAAAAGATAAAATAGAAAAAGATGAACTTAATCAGTTAAAAGAAAATTTAAAAGAGGGTTTTATTTTTTAACTATGAATTTATCACCAGATGTTATTATTTTGAAATCGCCAGCTTTCCTTGAAATGATACTTGCCTCAGCAGAATCTTATCACTATGAATGTTATGGTCTTATACTTGGTTATTTTAATAATAGGGAAATAATTGTTGAGGATGCGCAGGTTTTACAGATTGTAAAAAAGTCTCCTTACAGTGTTGCGCCTATAGCAAAGAGGGAAAAAAGAATAATTCAATTAATTAATTCCTTAAAAATTGAAAATCTTAAAGTTATAGGAGATTTTCATTCCCATCCAATGGTTGGAGGAATAAAGGGAAAATCTTCTCCTTCAGGTGATGATATTCTGGATATGGAAGTAGGTAAAGTATACATTATAGTTTCAGTTAATGAAAGTAAAAGAGAAAGAGCCTGGTCTTATAGTATAAAAAGAAAAATTTTAAGGGGTTCAATTTTCAATTTTAGCTTTGAAATTTCCGGTTATTATTGTCATAAAAATTTGAGTTATAAAAAACTACATATAAACTGTCCTTTTCTTATGGCAATTAATACTTAAAATGATTTTGTTTAAAATTCTTATAGCCTTTTCAAGTATTTCTGGAAGGGTGATAGATAAAAAAACAAGTGAATCTCTTCCTTTTGTTTTTGTTTATATAAAGGATTTAAATAAAGGAACACTTACAGATGAAAGGGGTTTTTATGTTATTTCAAAATTAAAAGAAGGAAAATATCTTTTATGTTTTAAAATTGTTGGTTATGAGGAAAAATGTTTAGAAGTGGAATTGAGGGAAGGAGAGAATAAAATTTTAAATGTTGAGCTAAATCAGATTGAAATAGAAATTGAAAAAATTATCATTTATTCAAGAAAAAAGGAATTTGAAGAGGAAAGGGCTTCTGCCGTAAAAAGGGAAACAGAAATTTTAAAGAGACTTCCAAAATTTATTGAAGGAGATCTTTTAAGAACAGTTTCCACCTTACCTGGTGTGGTTCAGGTAACAGATTTATCAGGCAGGTTCTCTGTTAGAGGAGGTTCTCCTCAGGAAAATTTAACACTTATTGATGAAATTCCCCTTTATAACCCCTATCATCTCGGTGGAATTTTCTCGGTTTTTGATCTTTCAGCACTTTCAAGGTATGAATTTTACAGGGGAGCTTATGGGGCTCAATTTGGAAATGCTTTATCCTCGCTTTTATATGCTGAAATAAAACCTTATAATTCAGAAAAAATAAATCTTGAATTAGCTTTAAGTTTTTTATCTTTCCGCCTTTTAAATGAAGGAAAACTTTTTAAGGGAAATTACCTTGTTTTTTTGAGAAGAACCTATTTTGATAAATATATTTCTTTGATAAACAGGGATTTTGAATTTCCCTATCATTTTTTTGATATTTTATCTTCCTATCAGATTGAAAAATCACCCTCTTTAAGATTTAAATTCTCCTACATTACAAGTAGAGATTTATTTTATCAGAAAAAAGATGAAATCCTTTTAAAATGGGGAAATGATGGTTTTTCCTTTAGAACTTTTTATATACATAGAAAAAACTTTCATGAAATAAATTTATTTTTCTCTTCTTTTTTCAGTTATTTTAAAATAGGAGAGTTTATTTCCCTCTGGAATCCTGTTTCCATAGCTGGTTTAAAATGGAAGGGAGAGTTTAAGGGAAGTTTTGATAAAACTTTTGGTTTTGAATATGAGAATCTAAATGGAAAATTTCAGAATGATATTTTTGGTATTAAACAACTTGATAAAGGAAATCCTCACATCCTTTCTTTCTTTTCTGAATTAAATTTCAAAGTAAATAATTTAAGAATTAATCCGGGTTTAAGGACAAATTATTTTTATTTAAGAATCAAGGAAACACCTGAGAGAAATGCTAAAAGTTTTAGAATTGAACCAAGGATTAATTTAAAATATTTTCTGAGAGAAAATCTTGCAATTAAATTTGCTTTTGGAGTTTTCAATCAGTATCTTATGGCTATCAATTTTTCAGAAGTTTTTGATCCCTTTTATTACTGGGTAACAATTTTTGATGGTTATAGGCCAATGAATTCAAAACATTATATAACAGGAATTTCCTATTTGCCAGATTGGGGTAAAATTGATTTTGAAATCTTTTACAAGAAGTATGATTACATTCTTGACTATGAAATAAAAAACTATGACCCATTAAATCCTGATAAAACCTTGTTTTTAAAAGGGCAAGGAGAAAGTTACGGTTTTGATTCTTTTATTGAAAAGACCTTTGGAAAATTAAATTTTAATTTAAGTTTGACAGTATTAAAGTCTCACGGAAAATTTGAAAAGGAAAACAAATATCATTCAATGAGGTGGGATAAAACCTTCAATTTTTCTTTAAGTTTATTTTATAAGTTAATATTCAATTTAGATCTGGGGTTAAATTTTTTATATACAACTGGTTCACCCTTCACAGATGTTATTAAAAGGTATAGATTCTTTTATAATCCATATCCAGATAGATATCCAAAGGTTATATGGGATGAAATTGAATCCTATCCTTATAGTGTAAGGTTTCCACCTTATCACAGGCTTGATATTTCCCTTTCAAGGGATTTCAAAATAAAAAAAATTAAGGGCTTTTATTCCTTGAGTATAATAAATGTTTACAACAGAAAAAATGTATTTTTATATTATTATGATTATGATAAAGAACCACCTGTGAAACGAGAATTATATCAAATTCCCTTTGTTCCAAGTTTTGAAATAAAAATTATTTTTTAGATGAAAAGATTAAAAATTTTTCTTTTGACTTTAATTTTTATTTCCTGTAAAAAAGAAATAGAGAAGGTGATTATTCCGGATTACATTGTTTGGTGTGTATTAAAGTCAAGTAAAAAATTTGAAGAGCAGATTGTTTTTGTTGATAGGTTATATAGTCCAGATGAAGTTCCATCACAAGGTGTTTCCGGGTGTTCTGTTAAAATAAAATTTGGGGGTAAAGAATATTTATTTAAAGAAAAAATAGTTAGTGACATAGATTCAAATGAATATCTTGTATATTATGATACTTTTTATGTTCCCTCAGGTATAGATTGTACCCTTAAAATTAAGTTTCCTGATTCAAGGGAGCTTATCAAGGTTACAAAGGTTCCAACTGATTTTGATATAATTTATCCCATTTACGATACGATTTATGTTCCTTCTAACAATTTACTTATATGGAATAAAAGTGAAGGAGCGAAATTTTATGTTATTTATTTAGAGAATACTAAAGATTCCTTTTTTACATTTTTTTCACCTGACACCTTTTTTGATCTTTTCAGAAGGGGAAGTGCATTTAGATCTGAAGGTATTTACGAGGTTTATGTTAGGGCTGAAAATGAAGATCTTTATTACTGGAATTTAAACAGGAGTGATAGGATAGAGGAAGAGTGGGTAAAGGGTGTTTTTGGAGCATATGTAGAAAGAAGAAAAAGTTTTTATATAAAGAAATAAATTATTCCTCTTTCTTTTTTAAAAGGTAAATAGAATAAAATGCCATAAGTAAACCAACAATCCCATGGGTAATATAGGCTAAGGCATTATTTATATAATTAAGAAGAGGAATAAATATAACTTCTATAATTCCAAGAATATAAAAAAATGGAAGAACAAATCCTGTAACAAAAAGACCCATTCCGGTTGTGTAGCTATAAAGGGGATTGACAATTTTATTTATATCTTCTCCAAGAACATTATAAAAAAGAAAAATATTAAATATAATTCCAGCAAAGGCAAATCCCCAGAAAATGCCTATTTTAGGAATTACACTTAATTTTGAATTGAGAGGTTTATAAGTTTTTCTTTTAATTCCTATGTAGTAGTTCATGTAATAACCAAAGGTAACAAGAATTCCAATAAAAATTGCAGAAATATATAGGGGTATTCCAAGTTTTGGAATTATAAAGAAATAGATTATAGAAAAGATTCCCCATATTAAAATAGAGAAAATTATGCCTGAAACATGAATTGTAGAGAAAAAGAAGGCAAGAGGCAAAAGATAAAACCATAAAATGTATTTTTCTGTTATAAGAGTTATAAAAACACAAGTTGAAATATAAAACCCGAATATTATCATGTATATAGCAAAGTGTTTAATTTCTTTTTTAGCTCTCTGAGAGATATATTTAAGTATATCTATGGTTTCAAGGATTTCTTCAATTTCTTTTTTCATATTTTATATAAAAATTTAAGGGGGATTTGAACCCTATTTTATTTCTTTTAAAATTTTCTTTAGCTTATCAAGGTAATCTAAAAGTTTATTTTTACCTGAATCAGATAATTTATAAAAAGTTTTTGGTCTTCTGCCCACAAAAGTTTTTTTAACTTCAATTAATTTATTATCTTCAAGCACCCTCAAATGGGAGGAAAGGTTTCCTTCAGTAGTATCAGTAATTTTTTTGAGTGTTGAAAAATCTACTTCTTTATTCTGCAGAAGATAAATGAGTATTGAAAGCCTTGTTTTTTCATGAATTATTGGGTCAAGTTCTTTGAATTTCATTTTTTAAGAAAATAGAGAATTCCCCAAAGTATAAAACCGAAACCCATACCTATAGAAGAGCCTACAGCAACTTTTCCGAAAAGAAAGCCTATACCCAATCCGATAAAAAGAAAACCTAAAAATATCATGGGACCTGCACTTTTTAGTGATTTTTTATTTTCCATTTTTTAAAAATTTTTGTTTTACAGGATTTGAACCTTTTATTTACAAATTAATTTGTAATATAAATTATACTGTAAAAAAAATAAAATTTCAAGTTTTAAAAATATAATCTTTAAGCAACCTTCAGATCTCATTAAAATTAATTCTTTCAGACTGATAGTTAAATTAATCTTATCAATTTTTCCAATTTTTTTTTGAAATTTTCTTACCTCTCAAGCATTTTTGATAAAATTAACATGTTAATATTATAATTTATTTTGAATATTATTATAATTTGCTTTAAATATGAATTTTGAAGAATATTTAAAAGAAATCAATATTAAAATTTTAAATTTTTGTAAAGAGTATAATTTTCTTCATCATAAAGATGACCTTTTAGGAGAAGCATTTTTATGTTTTAAAAAATGTAAGGAAAAATTTAAAGGGGATGAAAGAGAGTTTAAGAATTATTTTTTGAAATCCTTAGATAATCATTTCTTGAATTATTTAAAGAGGGAAACAAAATTAATTTTAAAAGAGAATGAGGAACTTGAGATGCTAAATGAGGTAAAAAATGAAAAATTTTTAGAAGACTTTGAAAGGATTTTATATAGATTAAAGGATGAAGAATTATGGATTATAAGTTTAATAAAGCAAGGGTTTAATTTAAAAGAGATTTCAAAAAAATTGAATATTTCTTATGAAAGAGTTAAGGATATTTTTTCTGAGATAAAGAGTAAAATTAATCCTGATAAAAGAAGCAGGAAAGAATTAAGAAGGAAATGGTTGGTTGAAAATGAAGAAAGGGTGAAAGAGATTCAAAGGAAATGGAAAAATAAAAATCCTCATTATTTTATTAAATGGAGAAAAAAGAATAAGGATTACCATAAAAATTGGAGATCAAAAATTCCGTTTTATATGAGAAAATATATGAGTTTAAGAAGACTTTTAAATAAAGATTTTTTAAATGTTATTTATAATTTTTTAAAATTTTTATGTAAATGTGAAAAAATTGAATTAAAGGATTTGAAAAAGAATAGTTTTTCAGTGGAATTAAATTGTAAGGATTGCTTATTAAATATTTTTTTATTTGATGATTTAGAAATTGGGAAAATAAAAGAGGAAAGTAAGATTGTTATTTTTTCAAATATAAATTCATTAAAGAATCCAGAAAATCAATTAAGGTGTAAAAGGATATATTTATTTGAAGGAAGGGAATTTTTGAAAAAGATTGAATATAGTTTTATTTCAGATTTAAAACATAAAAAAATTTTAATCATAACAAAATCTCAGATTCGTTAAAAAAAAAAAAACCGAAAAGGCTTTTTAAATTGTTATATATATAATAAGACCCTGATAAATTGGTTAAAGCCCAACTCAGGGATTAAAAATAAAAAGGAGGAAAACATGAAAATAGTAAACCAAGGAAAAACAAGTGTCACACCCCAAAATGAGTGCCCCATTTTGTATTGTGGAAAGTTCTGTTTCTTGGGTTATAGGGGTGATGCGTGAAAAACCCAAATAAGACAAGGGGGGGTACTCCCCCCCCTTTCATATTAATCCATAATAAAAATAAAAAATAATAAAAAGATGAATAAAAAGAGTGAGTTTGAGTGGAAAAAAAGCTATTATAATATAGAAATAGAAGTTGATAAAGGAATTTTACTTTACAATATTCTGTCAAAAGGTTTTGTTCTTCTTGATGAAAAGGAATATATTGAATTTTATAAAAATGAAAATTTATGGGATAAAAACGAAAAAATGTTAGAAGAGTTTACTTCAAATGGATTTATTGTTAAAGGAAATGATAGGGAAACTTTTTTAAAAAATTTCGATGAAATTGAAAATGTAAATAAAAAATATTTAGGCATCACTTTTGTCCCAACCCAGCTCTGCAACTTCAATTGTTCTTACTGTTTTGAAAGAAGTAAAAAATATGATATGGAAGAATCAATTTTTAAAAAATCTATTGAATTTATAAAGGAAATTATAGATAGCAAAAATGAGCTAGAAAATATAAGTGTGTTATTCTTTGGAGGGGAACCATTGATAAAACTTGACATGGTATTAAAGTTTGGAGAAGTCATAAAAAATATATCAAAAGAAAAAAAATTAAATTTCTCTTCTTCAATCATTACAAATGGTTATTATTTAAATTATGACACTGCAAAAGCACTCTGCGAAATTTGCAATTTAAAATTTGTCCAAATAACCCTTGATGGTGATAGAAATTTTCATAATAAAAGAAGAAATAACAGTTATGAAATTTTAATGAATAATTTAGAAAAAATCAAAGAATTTAAAGATTTAAAAATTTCAATAAGAATTCAGGTTGATAAGGAAAACATTTTTAGTATTAAGAATCTTTTAAATGATTTGAAAAAATTTGATGAAGATAAAAATATTAGTTTCTATTTCTCTTCCATCCTGGGTGAATTTGAAGAAAATCCTGATAAAAGAAATATTCATTTTGATGAAAAAGAATTTGGGAAAATACTTACAGAAAATATAATTCCTTTAATTTTTGAGATAGGTTTTAATAATTTTGAACTTTATCCACAACCTCATGCAGGTGGATGTGGTTTTGTATCCGAAAACAGTTTTATAATTGATGCTGATGGAAGATTAAAAGAATGCCTTGAACTTGTTGGAGAAGAGGAAAGCTGTGGTAATATTTTTGATAAAAAAATTAATAAAAAATTGAGTAATCTTAAATTTAAATTACCAGATTTTTGTGTTTATTGTAAGTTTTTACCACTATGTAATGGTTCCTGTCCTTTGAGAAGGTCGAAGGGAATTATTAAATGCTCATTCTGGAAGTATTCACTTAAAGATTATTTAAAGAAAATCTACGAATTTAAATTTAAATGAGAGAAATTAAAAAATTTTTCTCAACTTTCAAAAATTTAGTATGGAAAAACAACAGTTTTAGATTTTCAGTTTTTGTTTTATTTACCCTTTTAAGTGTATTTTTCGCTACAATTACTTCGTTTTTAGTGAAAGAAATTGTGGATAAGGGTGTAATAAATAAAGATTTTAACTTTCTTTTTCGTTTTGGTTTTTTGACACTTTTTTCCTGGATGATATCAATACTTTTGGGTTTCTTTTCAACTATAACTTTAAGATATTTAAGAAACAGGGTCGAAATAAAACTAAGGGTAAATTTACTTAAAAATTTCTATTCCCTTGATTATGAATTTATTTCAAAACGTCCTTCAGGGTATTTTTTATCAAGAATTCATGATGAGCCCGATTCAATAATAACAAGTTTATTAACAACAACCTCTGGTATTGTTTTAAATCTTTTCTGGAGTATACTTGGTTTTTCTATTGGTTTCTTAATTGCTCCCCAGTTATGCATTTTCATTATCCCATTTTTTTTAATAAATACCTTTTTAAATTACTTTTTCGGAGGAAAATATAAAATTTTTATTAAAGAAAGGGATGAAAAAAGTGCTTTACTTCAGGGTTTTTTAAATAATTTAATTGAAAATTATAAGTTGATAAAAATTTTTGAAATAATTAACCATGCAGAGAAAAAATTTAAATTGAAATTAAAAGAATTTCTTCAATTTTTAACAAAAGTAACATTCTTTACAGCTTCTATAAACAATATTCAAGCATTTCTCCAGATGATTATGCAGATTGGGTTACTGATTTTTGCAGGTTATGAAATTTTAAATGGTAGGTTAACAATAGGTAGTTATTTAGGTTTTAGCACAATATTATGGCAGTTGATTTCTGCTGTTGAAAACCTGTATAATTCAATAATAAACATCAGAGAATGCACTGGAGAAATAGAAAGAATGGAAGAACTTTCTCCATCCCCTTATAAAGTTTCATTTAATTTTTCAAATAATAAAAAGATTGTATTTAAAAATGTTGAAGTTAGTCTTCTTGATAAAAAAATTAAATATCCAGATTTTGAAATTCCTGAAGGTAAAAGGGTTTTAATTTTAGGAGAAAATGGGAGTGGAAAAACAACACTACTTTATACCCTTTGTGGTCTATATTCTTTTAATGGTGAAATAAGTTTATTTTCAAAAAATATCTCAATTTCCTTTGCCCCTCCACTTTTAATGGACGGGAATATATACGAGAATTTAGAAATTATTTCGGGATGTAAAAAAGAGGAAATAGACTATTACCTTGATATTTTTAATTTGAATCATTTAAAAACAAAAAATGTAAATTTGCTTTCAGCGGGGGAAAGAAAAAAAATTGATATAATAAGATGTTTTCTTAAAAAAAGTGATATATATCTTTTTGATGAACCTTTTACTAATGTTGACGAAAATGGAAAGGAAAAGTTTTTAGAGACCATGGGAAAGTTTAAAGATAAGACATTTATAATTACATCGCCCTCGCAATTTGAAACTCTTAATCAATTTTTCGATATAATTATAAAAATTAAAAAGGAGGAACAAAATGAAGGTAATAAATAAAGGTGAAGAATTTCAAAATTTAAAAAAACAGACACCTTGTAAAATAAAATATTGTAATGAATATGTTTGTCCTCCTTCCACACACAAACCTTTTAAATTTCTTTATTGTAAAAAATTCTGTTGGGGAGGATATGTTGAAAAAGATACATTCAATAAAAAAATTGAATAAAAATAAAAAGGAGGAATTAAATGATTAAATTGATTTTATTATTCTCCTATCTTTTAACCCTTCAAAAATTTGAGGTAGGAAAGATTGTAATTGATGGGATTCTATCAGAAAATGAATGGCTATCTTTAACCCCAATAACTGAATTTATTGAATTTCAACCAGAAGAAGGGAAAATTCCTCCTTTCAAAACTGAAGTGTTTATTGG